>JBGSKZ010000697.1:0-2387 GCA_041741035.1 Treponematales bacterium | reverse complement strand
CGGCCGAATCCGGCGCCATACATGAGGACCGTTATGAAAGCTACCTGCGCATCTTCGAGGAGCTGCAGGACACGAAAAGCTATGCCAAGCAATCGGGCCGCCCGCGGCGGGACCCTAAGGATGAAGAGTTAGACGACTATGAATGAACATGCCCTTAATTTATTGGACTTTCCGCGCATACGCGAGAGCGTAGCCGGCTATGCCCTGAGCGACGAGGGGGCCGCCGAGCTGCGCGCCTCGTTGCCCTTAAGCGACCCTGAGGCCCTGGCGGAGCTCAAGGGCCGGGCGGAGGCGCTCAGGCGGCTCTTCCGCGACGCCAAGAACCTGCCTCAGTCCTCCTTCGCGCCCATACACGACGCCATACGGGTAATAGCCAAGCAGGGCGGTTGCCTGGCCATAGAAGAGCTCTGGGCCCTGGGCATGTGGGCGGACGCCTACGGCTCGCTGCGGCGCTGGATGGCGGAGACCGAGCACAAGGCCTTAAGAGACGAAGTGCTCTCGGCTCCCGACCTGGCGCCTATGGCGGCCATCGTCTTCCGTATCGTGGGCAAGGACGGCCAGATAAAGGACCTGCCCGAGCTCATCGACATACGCAAGCGCATACAGCGCATAAACCAGGACATTGAGCGCACCACCTCGTCTTTTTTCCAAGACGAGGCCATGCGGGGCTACCTGCAGAGCGACCTGCCCACCCAGCGCGACGGCCGCACCGTATTGGCCGTGCGCTCGGGAGCCAAGGCCAAGGTACGGGGCATAGTGCACGAGGTATCCAGCACGGGCCAGACCGTGTTCGTGGAGCCCGAGGCCCTCGTGCAGAAGAATAACGAGCTCGTGGAAGAGGAGGCCCGCTACCTGCGCGAACTTACGCGCATACTGCGCGAGGCCAGCGCCAAGCTCTTTAACCATCATGAAGCGCTCGTCCAGGCGCGCCTGAGCTGCGCCGGCTTCGACGCGCTTTACGCGCGGGCCCGCTATTCGCATATGAACGACGGCGTGTTCGCCGAGGAGCGGCGGGCGGGCATAGACCTCATCAAGGCCCGCCATCCCATACTCGGCTCCCAAGCCGTGCCCATAGACCTGCGCATGCCCGAAGACGCCCGCGTGCTCATAGTCACCGGGCCCAATACCGGCGGCAAGACCGTATCGCTCAAGACCGCGGGACTCTTCGCCCTTATGAACCAGTTCGGCCTGGCCCTGCCCGCCGCCTACGGCACGGCCCTGCAGGTGTTCGACGGCGTGTGGGCCGACATAGGCGACGAGCAGAGCATGGACCAGAGCCTTTCCACCTTCTCAGGCCATATGCGCTCGGTATCGGCCATAGTGGAAGGGGCCACCGAGCGCAGCCTGGTGCTGTTGGACGAGCTGGGCTCGGGCACCGACCCAGAGGAAGGCTGCGCCATAGCCATGGCCCTGCTCGACCACTTCATAGGCAGGGGCGCCCTCACCCTCGTCACCACGCACCACGGCATACTCAAGAACTTCGGCTACACCAAGGAAGCGGTGCTCAACGCCAGCGTGGATTTCGACAAGGATACCCTCTCGCCCACCTATCGCATAGTCATGGGCGTGCCCGGCGAGAGCCGCGCCTTGGACATAGCGGGCAAGAACGGCCTCCCGGCGCGCTTGGTCGACGGCGCCCGCGCCTATCTGAAAGACGAGCGCAGCGACATATCGTCCCTCATACGCGGGCTTTCGGCCAAGCACCGGGAACTAGAGCTTATGAAGGACGAGGAGAAGAAGCGCCTTCGCGAGGCCATGGAGGATCAGCGCAAGGCGGACCTCAAGGAGCTTAAGCTCAAGCAGCGCGAGGCCGAGCTGCGCTCCCAGGGCGTATCCGAACTCAAGAGCCTCCTGCAGGAAAGCCGCAAGACCCTGGAGAACCTGGTGCGGCAGCTGCGCGAGGGCGAGCTTAGCCGGGAAAAAACCCAGGAAGTGAAGGATTTCTTAGCCGCGCTCGAGGAGAAGGTAGCCGGCGCGGACCGCGAGCTTAAGCTCCAGGTACGCGAGCTCAAGACCGGAGGCAGGCCCCCCGCCGCTATAGAAGAGGGCT
The DNA here is from genome assembly GCA_041741035.1 of Treponematales bacterium. Lineage (GTDB taxonomy): Bacteria > Spirochaetota > Spirochaetia > Treponematales > UBA12059 > UBA5200. The sequence continues at coordinate 337 of JBGSKZ010000697.1, read as the reverse complement.
GCGCCGTGCTCGTGCTACCCGGCCGGCGCCGGGGCAAGGTGCTCAGGCAGGCGAAAAAAGGCAGCTGGGTGGTAGAGACCGATTCCCTGCGGCTGACGGTGGACGAGGCCGACCTGGAGCCTACCTTCGAGCTCGCCGCGCAGGCGCCGGTAATCAGCCTTGAATCCTCGGGCGAGCGCGGCCAGCGGGCGGTACTGGAGCTGGACCTGCGGGGCTATAGGCTAGGCGAGGCCGTGCAGTCCCTCGAGCGCCAGCTGGACGCCGCCGTGCTGGCCAACCTGCACGGCTTTTCCATCATACACGGCACGGGCGAGGGCGTGCTGCAGCAGGGCGTGCG
>JBGSKZ010000696.1:0-12358 GCA_041741035.1 Treponematales bacterium | reverse complement strand
GGCGCCCTCGTCGACCTCGTCGCCGCCCGCGGCGAGAGCGGAAGCCTTAGGCCGCGCCTTCCTTAAAGGGCGGCCCGAGCTCATGGACGGCCTCTTCTCCGACTACCCCCTGGTGTTCGTGTGCCCCCCCGACGAGCGGGACATACGCGTAACGATCAGCCAGATACACACCCACAAGATACGCGGCGCCTCCATCATGCTCTTCGCCGAGAAGGACGCGGATTTAGACCTGGCCGTGCGCGGCGTGCCCGCCAACAACCCTGGCTATAGTTCTCAATACGTAGAACTGCCCGCCGCAGGGGACCGCTTCCTCTTCGTCTTCTCCGCCGCCGCAGCCCTCCAATACCTGGCCTTCCGCATGTCCGCGCTCAAGATGGAAAACCTGGACGATTTAGGCATAACCGAGCACGGCGTGCACCCCGACACGCCAAAGAACGTGAGCAAGTCTATTACGGTGGATTAAGGACCGGATACAAGGACGGCTAAGCATGGCGCTAAGCAGCTATTGGCTCGACGCGGACGATGCCATAGTCCGCGTAAGCGGGGACTGGGACCGCTTTGCCCGGGAAAACGACGGCAGCGGCCTATACTCCGCCGATATAAGGGGCAAGAGCATATGGAGCTTCATAAGCGGCGACTCCTCGCGCATGTGGCTGGAGGCCCTCCTGCAGCTAACCAGGCTCACCGGCAAGCCAATCAGCCGCCCCTATCGCTGCGACTCCCCGGACTTGAAGCGCTTCATGACCATGACCATCATACCCGAGGGCTCCGGCCGCCTACGCATAGAGCATACCATCATATCCACGGTGCCTCGCCAGGCTCCAATTTACTTCCATTACGCCCCAAAAGCCGCTCCTTCACGGTTCTACCAGCGCTGCAGCGTTTGCGGCCGCGTGCGGCGCTCGCAGGCGGAGCCCTGGCTAGAAGCTGACGAACTGTGCGAACAGGATAAAGCGGAGCTCAGCGTCATATACTCGGTGTGCGGGGATTGCGGGCCGTAAGGGCAGTATTTCCTTCAACTTTGCAGCATATTTTAATTATTGGAGTTAACATGAGCAAAATGACCTATAAAAGCATCCTTGTCATCGCCGGCTTAGCCTTGCTAATTTCCTGCGAACAGCCGACGGCCATTCAGCCGAGCCTCGAAGCCGGCGACCGATACTTCTGGGTAAATGACGCCGAGGACAGCAGCGGCTGGACCCAAATAGGCACGGTACTCGCATATGAGGGCGTTAATTGCAATGTGTGGATACGCACCAATGAACAGGCTAAGATAAGCGACGCCTTGCTAGACGAGTATGGAGCTTACTTTGACAATGAATCGTGGCCGGAAGTCACGGATTATGTATTTACGCCCGCAGAATTCTTTGGCGAGCCGGGCGATCGAATCAATATAGTGTTCTATACCATGGCCGATAGCATAGCGGGGTATTTCTGGGTCAAGGATTTTTACACGAACGAAGATTTAGCCTATTTTGGCTCAAGCCTAAAATCCAACGAGAGCAATGTCTTTTATCTGAACATAGACGCGGCAAAAAGCGTTTTCAATCAGCCAAGGGCAACGCTCTTTACCAAGGGCACGCTTACCCACGAGTTTCAGCACCTGTGCAATGCCCAGTACTTTTATTATGGCGACGGTTCAACAAAAGAGCGCGAGATGGATAGCTGGGCTAACGAATTCTGCTCCACCACTATTGAGAGCGTGCACGCCGATCAATACGCCATATACCTTAACGATTACATCAACGACTACTCAGGCGACTTTGCCGCCGGCAGAACGGATTTCCTGCTCTGGGGTACCGGCTACAGCCAGTACATAAGTACCTCCCTGCTTGGCGGACACATATTATCTAAAATGGATCCCGTCAATCACGGTAACCTAGTCAAAGAATTCCTTTACTATACTCACCAGGAAGATACGACCGATTCTGAATATGATCCGGACAGCTTCTACGCAAGCGCAGCCTTAAGCTCCGTGGAAGACCTCCTTATGACCCTGCAAAGCGCGGCCGTAAACTATGACAACCTGAGCGGTTGGTCGCCCATAAGCAATCCAGCCATGGACCTTCCAGATATTCAAAACAATTGGTCGCTGCTCATGAAGGGCTACCTGACCGCTCTGACGGGGAAGGATCCTGATTTCTTAACCTACATCAAATCCGTAACGACTGAAGCGACGCCAAATAGCATTTCGCCGCCTCTTGCCGCAGAGGGAACGACGTCCGTCTCGCTAAAATCATCGGCCCATCTGATAGCTAGGACCAGGACCACCCCCGATTTTAACAGCACCAGCATAGGAGCTGCGCAGACTACGGGTACCGATGCCTATGCCCTCGTGTGGAACGGATCCATACCCAGCTATGCCGCACTTTCCTCAGAATTAAGCCTACCCAGCGGCACTGCCAGTTTCGTTCCGGGAGCAGTCCTGCCTAAGCCCGTGGACCCGCTGGCTAGCCCGGCCGCCCGCTCTATGCGCGAACCCTTCGCCTTTAACCGCGCCAATACCAAAACGCTCTCATTCTCCCGCGCAGTGCTCGAGTATACCCTAGACAGTATACCTGTCTTCGCGCGCGACACGGCTATTTCTGGCGTGGGAGACTCAAGCAACCCCTCAGACGGTGCGGGCGGCAATCTTTACTGCGCCTTTATTGAGTACTGAACATGGCCCGCACTCTACCCGCGCTCGCTCTGTTTGTAATCATGAGCTTCTGCTTAAGCGCCTGCGCATCCTGCGCCTCCGATACTGAGCCTCAAGCGGACGGCCCGGCGCCAGCATCGCTCGATGAGACAAGGGTATTAAGCACCCTGCGCGGCAGCCTAGCGCAGGTGGGCAATTACCCGCACGCGGAGTGGGTAGTGCGCGGGGGCACAGACTTGGACCCAGCCATACGCGAATATTTCCTGGAAGGCTTTACCGCGGATGAGCTGGACGCGCAGCCCGGTTCCCTCATTGAGCTTAGCGGCTATGCGGAGCGCCGGGAGCTGCGTTTGGCCGGTACAAGCGGGAAGACGCGGGTGAGGTATGTGTTTGTTAATGGAGCTGATTGAACAGAGCGATCGATAAACCCGCAAATAAAACCCGGGCGGCCCTCCTAAAAGGAAGGCTGCCCGGCCGCAAATAACCAGCGCTTACAGTTCTATCTTCAAGCCAAACTTAAAAACGAAGGGATTAGCAGAGAACGGACCTTCGTCCTTGTATATGTCCTTGGCCGTGGCATAGCCGTTGGCCTGGGCAATCGCGTCCGTATAGCCAAGGTCGGCCGCGGAAGGCAGGCCTACAAGCGCTATCCAGCCAAAGTCCAGGCTGAGTTCGGCATTGCCTTCACGATAGCGCGTGCCAAGTTCTAAAAGATTGCTCGACGCATAGCCTATGGCCGGCGTAGGCGCGCTCGCGAAATCAGTGGCATCAATCACATTTGAATTAGCGGTAAACTGATCAGCAAAACGTAGCGACCAGTCCTCGTTCAACGCGTAGGATGCTCCCAGATAGCATTGGAAGGGATACAGGCCATCGTACTGAGCGGTTCCCGCGCCAACAGGATTATTGAGATACGCCTGCTCGGTAAGGCTCTTCATGCGATAGAAGTTCGCGGTGGGATAGGTGGCATCCAGGAATTGGGCAAAGGTCTGCGCGCCGCCATTTACCGTATCCCAGGATTTGCCGCCCCAAAGCGCCAAGTATAGGCCCGCTTCTAACGATAGGCCGTTAACGATCGCACCCATGTCATAGATAGCCTCAATACCCAGGTTGGATATCCAGGCGGATTTGTAGCTATATACAGTCGGATCCGCGGGCGTACCAGCGCCTGTGGTGCCGTCTAAATCCCTGAAGCCTCGTAAGGTAAAATCTAAACCCGTAAGCAGGTCTAATCCTTCCACGAGATCCAGGTTAGCATCCAGCCAGAAGCGGTTATTGCCTAAAGTGCCTTCGCGGTAGTCTTTGTAATTCACCGCTGCTACAAAAGCGTAATCCTCTTTGTAGCCTATACCGATATCCCAACCGCCATCTATGACGCCACTATCGCCCAGGGCATAGCGCGCGCCTATGAGAAGGTTGTTGGTCCTAAACCACTCGCGCAAGGAAACAAGCCCTGCAAAGGGAACCTTTTCCGCCATATAGATATCGAGAGCGCCCAGTCCTACGCTTTTTGAAACCAATAGCTCATTTGGATCAATAATCCAGGGGTTCGCTCCAATGCCAAACAGAGCGGGATTTATGCGAGACTGCGCAAGGCCTATGGTTTTGCTTTGTGAAGCGAAAACAGGCCTGGCAATAAATGCTAATGGAGGCACGCTAAAGAGGCTGGCAAGCGGGTCTTCATCCCAGAAGAGGGACTGCAAACGCAGATACCGAGCTTCCACGCCGCCAACGAAGAGATCGACCGCGCCAAAGAGCTGATTTACTTTAACCCAGGCATCAGCGAGCACGTGATAGGCAAACGACCCGTTCATCATAAGAAAGGGCACGCCAGGATCATAAAGCGCAAAGGTATTAAATTTGGCGGCAACGTTGCCCGCTTCAAATTCTACGCTGAGATCCTCTAAATATTCCGCTGTATCGGTATCATAAAGTATACGTTCTTTAAGCGTAAATGGCCCGGCGGAGAAGCTCAATATGCTCTCTGCTATCAGATCGCCGCTCCAAAAGGTATTGTCTCCACCCAGCATGGGCAGGCTTCCATTAAGCTGGCTCTGATCGTAATGAAAGGCGTTGTAGAGTTCCAGGCCATCCCATTTTAAGTTTAGCCAGGGGCTGACGCTAAAACCGCCTCCGCTCACCGCCATGGGGTCAAAGATTGCTTCATAGTACGACGAATCCAGTTCTAAAGCCTTGTCGCTATAGAGGTAGGAAGAGTAGTCCGAGTAAACGCCAAACTCCAGTTCCGGCGCCACGGTGAATAGGTCCCCCAGCGCAAAGTCGGACTGCACGCTCGTTCCCTGCCCCTCCTGGGCAAACGCCAGCGTTAACGAAAGCGCCGCTAAGCACACGATAATTGCCGTTCTTTTCATGATATCGCTCCTTTTGCCACCCCGCGGGTGACGCTATTTAGAAAGATACCCTGATTGTACGCCGCAATCGTGCTTTTGTCAGCGATATCAATTTATAATGAAAACAATCTAGGCCGCCTACAAGGGCGGCCTAATTGTAGGAACTAAGGATGTCTTCTCTACTTCTCTATAGCATAACTGTCATTTTTAATATCGTACTATATGACTAGTCCATTCGGACTAAATTTTTGCGCCCATAAGTATGCCAAGCCTTTTCCCATCAAAGCCACCTTCGTAGGCGGTCAATTGTAAGTTGAACGCCCAAAAAAGCAAACCACTTTTGTCTTTAGGTTTTTGATATCTTGCGCACATGCCAATTAGTAAATCCAATTGGGGCGGGTCAAAAAAACCATTTTCGTATTCTTCATTATGACTAATATCCTCTCCAAACTCGACATGCTCAATATATTCGGATACTCCCTTCGTTAGTATGGGCATCATTGCGCCAAGTACTAAATTCTTTCCAAATCTCATGACGCCCATTCTTAGCCCGGCTTCAAAGTTTGAACCAACCCCCATAGCGGCGCTTATCCACCCATAAGGATCGAACATAAAATACACTGAAGCCGCATCGGTACTTATTATTTTATATCCCACCATGAGCTCTAACCGTGTATTAAAGGAAAAATCTATGGGACCTTCTTCAGAATCCGGATGCGTAACGAGTGATGCGGAAAACGGGCTAATATTCCAGCCTAAAAACCAATTACTATCGAGGTTGACTATTGGGGTCTCCTGAGATAAAGCGGAAGAAATACTAATCAAAACAAATACAGCGAAGAATGCTGCTTTTCTATTCATTATTTTCTCCTTATAAATAATTATCTCCTGCTAGTTTATGGCTGTCAATAAAAATTATTTACCTAGTTCCTCGAAGCTTGTGTCTTGGAGCAAAAATACACAGTCAATAGCGTGCGGCAGCTCGCAAAGCATCAATGGCAAGCGTCCTAACTTCTACAGACACAAGCTTCGGGGAACTAGAAAAGAATACCAGCCCATCATGCCATGAAAATAAAAAGGCCGCCCTTGCGGGCGGCCTTAAAGATCAACAGTTTTCTAAGCTAGGCTTAGTAGGTGATCTTGGTGGTAAAGGTGAACACACCCTTGTCACCGTCAAAGGCGTTGGTGCCGCCGGTAACGTCATCGGTGGCAAGCTCGCCAGCGGTGAAGTCAACGGTGAAGGTGGTCATGGGGATAAGAGCGGCTACTACGCCGACCTTAAGAGCCATGACTTCGTCGTTCAGCTCATAGCCGAATTCGGCGTAGGGCTTAACAGAGGTGGTCTCGGAGAGCATGGCCATGTAGGAAGCCTTGGCGCCGATAAGGACGAGCATGGGGTCATTGGCGGGGTCAGCCATGAGGTCCCAGAGGTCTACGCCGGCTTCAAAGGTAAGGTTCTCAACCGCGAGGAGGCCGAGGCGAGCCTTGGCATCGAGGCGGGTGGCATCGAGGGCCACGTCGGCCTTGCCGAAGTATACGCCGGCGCCGAAGGAGAGAAGGTCGGCGAGGGTGTAGTCAGCGGTGAAGGACAGATCCATAGCGGAAGTAGCTTCATCTACGAAGTCAAAGCCGAGAGCGAGGGCGAGGCCTTCGATCGGGGTGGCGTTCACAGAAGCGCCAAAAGCCATGGTAGGGGCGGTGGCACCCATGGGGCCGTAAACAAAGTTCACGCCTATGGTGGCAAGGTCGCCCAGAGCGTAGGAAGCATCGGCGCCCAGTACGTACTGGTTGGCCTGCTCGGCCGCTACGTCAACTTCGACAGAGGTGTAATAAGTAGTGTTAGCGGGAATCACAAAGTCTTCTTCATAGGCTACGTATTCGCCAGCGCTAAAGTAGAACTCAGTCTCGCCATCGGCAATCACATCAACACCAGAGGTAACCGCAGTCCAAGTCGTCTCGGTCTCGGTATCGGCGTCGCTGTGAGCGTTGGTGGAGCCAACCTTCAGGGCGAAGCTGAGATCGCCGTCCATACCAAGGGTGAAACCGCCAACAGAGTCGATTTCGGCAGCGGCGACGCCATTGTCGTCGTCGAACTCATCGGCTACCCAGGGGGCGAAGCTGGCCGCGTTGTTGAACGCGAACGTGGGGGCGCTGGCTATCTGGAGATAGAGGGCGCTGGGGAAGAGGATCTTTGCGCTTACGGCGCCGCCAGAAGCGGTGAGCACGCCATCTTTAGCATTGGCAGAAAAACCGGTGATGGTAAGAGAACCGGTAACGGCTTCCTCGCCATGGGTGCTGTTCTGCTTGGCCACGAAGGGAACGGTCAGGCTGGCAGACGCAGTATTGGTAAAGCCATGATTCTCGGTATTGAGATCATAACCCCATACGAGACTGGCGCTACCGGTAAGGGTATACGCGAGGTCTTCAGCGAAAACGGCACCGCCCAGAATGGCGAGAGCCAGAAGAAGCACAAAAGCTTTCTTCATGTAGATTCCTCCTTGTAGGAATAAAAGCGGGGTGACGAAACCTAGGGCTCGCCGATCCCCCTTAGCTTTATGGCGAGTATATCAGCGGCAAATTTAGGTGTCAAGTTTTTTTCTTGTTCAAAAACAGGGTTTTTAGACAAATAATGCATATTTTGTCATGAAAAAATGAAACAAAAAGCGCTCTGCGGGTGCGCTATCGGTAAAAACCTAGTAAAAGTTAAGCATATAAATCGGTTTAGCAGAAAGTAATGAGGGAGGAGGAATCTAGAATAGAGAATCTAGAATCGGGCTAACAGGGGACGAGATGGTGTCAAATATAAGAATTGTTCCGTAGTTGACGCTTTTTGGCCAACAGCTAACACTCAAAAGCTCCCCGCTAGCTCCGCTCATCGACCGATACGCAGATTCTAGATTCTAGATTCTAGATTCTTCTTAACATGACCGACTATGTAGGGCCATATACAGCATGACGGCTGAGGCGAAAATAGCCCTCCCCGCCCATACTACGGGAAGTAGCTTGGGCAGGGAGCGACAAACTTCGGGCAACTAGTTCAGTTTGATGATGAACGAGAAGCGAGGCAGGAGGCCGGTATAGAAAGTCCTGAAGGTAAGGCTGGAGTTCGTGGTCTTAACGCCGGCCGTTTCAGTGGTCTCCGCCTCCCAATTCAGGTAAACCACCGGCTGCTGCATGCGCAGGGCCATATCTTTATTAAGGCTCAAGTCGATGATGAGCGGTACGCCTATAGACGCGGCCGGATAGAAATAGCTGCCATACGCGGTAGCGGAAGCGCCGGTCTCCTCGCCGTTAAGGGTAAAAGAGCCATACACGCCGCTCTTAAAGGCGAAGAGGCCCGTCTTGGTAAGCATCCAGTACGCGCCTAGTCCTACGCTGAAGTCCATGCGCGACCGCTCGTCGTCATAGCCGGGGATAAGGCCGCTTTCGTCCCTTTCGCGAAAGAAGGTAAGCGAAAGCTCGGGCGTAAGCTCAAGGCCATCATCTAAAAAGATGGGCAGGATAGCGCCTAGGGTAAGCGAGTGCCTACTGGCGCTGTTGTCGCCTATGGAAAGGCTTGAACCGTTGTAGCCTACGAGCGGGCCTATGGCTACCACCTGGGCGCTCGCCGCGGCTACGGCAAGGGCCAGTATCAGGATAAGGGTAAGGCTTTTCTTCATCATTACGCTCCTTAATTAAAAATACCTAGGAAGTCATTAAGCGTATTAGTTCTGGCTCCTGACTTCTTAATCATAAGTCTAACACGGTGATCGCAAAGACCACGGAAACAACGCCTACTCCGTGCTCACCGTTCTCTCTGTGCCCTCTGTGTGAACCAGCTTTATTCATTAGTAGTCTGAAGTCGGGAGCGGTGAGGAGGAATCAAGAATAGAGAATCTAGAATCGTGCTATCGAAGGAATAGGATTATGACTTGGTTAAGAATCGGTGCATAGCTGTCGCTTTTTCCAAGCAGTTTACGCTCGAGGGCCTCCGCTAACTCCGCCCCATCGACCGATACCCGGCTTCTAGATTCTAGATTCTAGATTCCCACTCCCCCTTCTGACTGCTGACTCCTGACTTCTTGCTATAAGCTTCTAGATGCCGGCTTATCGTAAAACACTTCTTACCGTACCTAATGGGCAGATTGGCCTTTAGGTGCGGCACGGTGACTTTACCCGGCTTTTCCGCATCCGCCGCCGCGCTTTACTGGTAGTGCGTCCACATTCGTAATACGCGAACGATTTTTTCCTGTTCAAACACTTGATAGACGAGGCGGTGTTGAATATTTATTCTTCTAGAGTACGCGCCGGAAAGATCCCCAATCAATTTTTCATAGGGCGGCGGGTTTTGGAAGGGATCGATTTCTAGAATGGCTAAGAGGGACTGCGCTTTATGCTTCAAACCGGCTTCAAGGAGCTTCCTAGCGTCTTTTTGGGCATGCTTTGTATAGTAAATTTCCCACATTACCAGTCAATCATTTTTTGGCTTTTCTCGAGCGGCTCGGCCATACCCGATAGTATAGATTCTTTCATCCCGGGAATGGAGACCAAAAACAAGGTCTCTTGCAGCGCCTTCCAATCGTCTTCGGCTATCAACACAGCATTATTCCTTTTACCGGAAATAATTATAGGCTCATGCGATTCATTGGCCTGGTCTATGAGGCGGTAGAGATTAGAACGCGCATCGCTGGCTGTTAATACGGACATCTTAGTACTCCTGTTATTAGCGTACGACTATGCGTACGTAATGTCAAGAATAGAATCAGACAGGGACGGCGCGAAGAAGCTGTTGCTGGCCAAAGCGACATTCCCGGGCAATGGCAGCCTGAGAGCATTGTCGAAGATTCCGGCAAATTGTCAATCAACTGACAATTTGCCGGGCCACTTTAAACTGCGCCAGGGATCGAGGCGGTATACTCCGCGCCCGCGGGCATTGTTTCCGCTTACGGCAAGGCGGAGATAAAGCCGAGAGCCCGACCGCCGCCGCGCGCGGCGGCGGGGGCGCCCAAAGCCATTACAATCGCCAGGCGCGTACGGCCTCGGCCCAGGCCACGGCGGAGTTTTCTATGGTTTCCTCGGGCACGCAGTAGGAGAGGCGGAACCAGCCGGGGTAGCCGAAGCCCGTGCCTGGCACGGCGAGTATCTTGTAGGCTTTGAGGTGCATGGCGAAGGCCACGTCCGGGCTTTCAGCCTCGGGACTTGCCATGGAGGCCGCGCCTGTCTGGGCCTGCGGCCGGTCGGGAACCTTGCAGAAGAGGTAGAAAGCGCCTTCGGGCTTGGCGTGCTCTATTTGGGCTATGCGCAAGACGCCGGCGAGCATGGTGCGGCGGCGCTCGTAGCGGGATACGTCGGCCTTGGCGCGCCAGCTGGCGGCTACGGCGCGCTGCATGAGGGCGGGGGCGTTGACGAAGCCGAGCACGCGGTTGGACATGACGAGGGCCGCTAAGAGCTGGCTTTTTTCGCTTATGGCGGGGTTGAGGCCTATGTAGCCTATGCGCTCGCCGGGCACGGAGAGGGTCTTGCTGAAGCTGGAGGCGACGATGGCCTCGGGGTAGGCGTCCAGGGCCGGAGGCGCCACGCGGCCGTCGTAGACTATGTCGCGGTAGGGCTCGTCTATGATGAGGTAGGGCGCGCGGCCGGTGGCCTTGGCGTGGGCGGAAAGGACGGCGGCGAGGCGCTCGAGCTCGGCGCGGGGGTATACGCGGCCGCTGGGGTTGTTGGGGGTGTTTATGATGACGGCGGCGGTTTTGGGGCTCAAGGCGGCCGCTACGGCCTCTGGGTCTAGGGAGAAGTCCGGCGCGGCGGGCACGGCCTTCATGGCGCCGCCGTGATTGCTTATATAGAAGGAATATTCCGCGAAATAGGGCTTAATGACGATGACTTCGTCGCCGGGGTTGAGTATGGCCTTGAGTATGACGTTGAGGGCGCCGGCCGCGCCCACGGTAAGGACGACGTCGTCCTGGCTGAGCGCAAGGTCGTGTTCCTCGCTTATCTTCTGGGCCATGGCGGCTCGGGCGAAGGGGTAGCCCTGGTTGGGCATGTAGGAGTGGGTGCCAGCCTCGTCGGAAAGGGCGGCGGCCTTGAGGGCGGCCACGAACTCGGGCGGGGGCTCTAAGTCGGGGTTGCCTAAGGAGAAATCGAAGACCTGGTCCTCGCCGAACTGCGCTTTGAGCTTGCGGCCCTCTTCGAACATCCTGCGTATCCAGGAACTGCGCTCAAGATTGGCTCGTACTGCGTCGGCTATGGGCACGGTGGCCTCCTCGTCGGTATCGTCGGTATAATCGCTGGCATAGTTGCCATGGCCGGCATCGCCGCCATCGCTGGCATCGCCGCAGGCTTCATCTTCAGCCGTGGCGGGGCTGCAATTGCCTGTCGTTTCAATAATAAAAACGTCGTTTCAACATGCGATTTCAGTATAGCATAGCCCGACGCCAAGGGCTATACTAGAGGCTCAAATCAAGCATCCTAAGGAGCCGACCATGGCCTGGTATACCGAGTGGGTACGGAACAATCTGCTGCTATCCGCCTTCGCGCAGTTTTTCGTTTTGGGCAGCCTGGGGGAAATCCTGGGCGTGCTGGCGTCCAAGCGCAAGCTTTCCAAGAACATCGTCGAGTGGCTGGTCAAGGCGGTGGTATGGGGCTTTTTAGGCATACTGGTAAAGTACGCCTTCAAGGGCTTCGAGGGCTTCCTCCACGCGCTCGTCGACAAGGCCCTGTTGCCCGTGGCGGCCTGGGATAGCCAGGCCCTGCGCGCCTTCTGCCTGTCGCTACTCATGAACGCGCAGTTCGGCCCCCTGTTGATGTTCCTGCACCGAAGCTCGGACAACCTCATTACCGGCTCGCGCGGCTACGCGGGCATAAACCGGAGCTTCTGGACCCTGCTCTGGTTCTGGCTGCCCGCCCATACGCTTACTTTCATGCTGCCTTCCGATTACCAGATAGGGCTGGCCGCGCTCTGGTCGGTGGCGCTTGGGCTCATCATGGGCTTTACCAAGCGACCCAAGGCCTAGGGCCATGGCCGAAGCGCTCGAAAACGCGGCCGCCAGGGCGACGGCCTTTAGCGGGCTCCTGTCGGCCCTTCTGGCCGGAGGCTCCACCAAGGACAGCCTGGAACGCTATAGGGCCTACGTGGATGACGCGCGCCCCGAAGACCTGGTAGCCGCCGTGGACGCGGCCGTGGCGCGCGGCGAGAGCCTCGAGCCCCTTAAGCCCGCCGTGTCCAAGCTCATCAACCTCATCTACGCCCCGCTTTCGCGCCATCGCTACGCGTCTGGCGGCAACGCCTTCCTGGATTCCCTAATGGCCGAGAACGCCGGGCTGTCGGCCCTGCTCGTCCGCGGCAAGGCCTTGAACCAAGCCATGAACGGCAAGTCCGGTCCGGCCGCGGCGA
>JBGSKZ010000695.1:0-3073 GCA_041741035.1 Treponematales bacterium | reverse complement strand
GCGCGTGGCCCGCGCCGATTACGGCCACGAGGCGTTGGCCGGGGGCCGACCATATCTTGGCGGCCAGGTAGCGGTCCCGCTCGTCTATGAGGGTTTCCTTTACGCTGGGCAGATAGGCGGCAAGCTCGCCCATCATCTCGTCCAGCTCCGAGCGCTCCTTGAGCTTCTCAATATCCTCGGCGCTGGGCTTCTCGTTGGAAAAGGCGCTCTCTATGAGCTGCGCCATGAGCTTGGCCTTGTTCCAAAAATTGGATTTGCCCCAGGCCCGGCGCAGCGTGGTCTGCACGTCGCGGTCGCAGAGCGAGTAGGGTATGCCCGCGGCTTCCGCGGCCCTGATCGAGGCGAGCATTTCCGCGCCCGGCTTAATCCCGGCTTCGGCTCCCATCTTGCGCTGGAAGGACGATAGGGCGAGGTTGGCCAGGAGCAGGAAGGCGCGGCCTTCCTTGATGATTTTCACGATATCGGTCTTCTGCCAGGCGTCGGGCGAGCTCATGGAGCGCCAGCGGCCCTCGTCGAGCTCCACGCAGAGCCGGTCGGGCTTCTCGCTCTCTATTACCGCCACGACCTCGTCCACGCTGCCCTGGGACACGTGCGCCGTGGCTACGAGCGTTATGCGGCGGCCGTTAAGTTCCAGGCTGCGTATGGTATCGGACATGGATGCTCCTATTTATCGAGGCGCTTGAGGTCCGCTTCGGCCAGGCGCCGCGCCACGGTACCCTGACGGTCCTCGTCGTATGACATGCGTATGTATTTCGCGCCGAGCTCGGTCTTGCCCCGGCCTAGCCAGTAGGCGCCTAGGTAGTAGAGCATGCTCGACTTCAGGTCGAGGCTTTTCTCTCCGGCTATGCGCAGCTCCAGCTCAGTGCTCATGTCGGTCTGGTCGAAGATGAGCCTGAGCATGAGCCACTCCGCGGGGTAGCGCTCGCGGTTGATCTTGGGCATGGCCTTGCCAGCGTAATCCTTGGCGGCGCGTACATCGCCGCCGCGCATCAGGGCGAGGCCGGCCGCAATGTAGTATTCTGGGTGGGCGCTAGAGCTGCCCGCCGCCTTGTCGAAGGCCTGTTGCGCTTCCTTCCACAGTTCCTGGCGATAGGACAGCACGCCTATGGACTCGAAGGCGTACCAATACTCGGGATAGAGCTCGGTGATAAGCAGGTAGTCGGCGAGAGCTTCCCTGTCCCGGCCCGCCTCCTCCCGTATGCCCGCGCGGTATACGTAGGGCAGGAAGTAGTCGGGGTTGAGCTCTATGGAGCGGCTGAAGTCGGCTTCGGCCTGGGCCAGCCTGCCCGTGTCCAGGTAGAGCCTGCCTCGCTCCACGTAATTCCATGCGGAATCGGGCGCTAGGCGCACCGCTTCGTCCAGCTCGCGCTCGCATTCCTCGTAGCGGCCCAGCTCGTAGAGTATGCGGCTGCGGTCCAGGCGCACGATGGGGTCGCCGGGAGCCGACGCCCGCGCCTTATCCAGGCTTTCGAGCGCGCCTTTGAGGTCCTCGCGGCGGTATTGCACGCGGGCCAGCCCAAGGAGCGCCTCCACGTGGGCCTCGTCGCGGCCCAGGGCTTTGCGGTAAGCCTCCTCGGCGCCGCGGTAGTTCTTGCCGTTGTACAAGAGGTCGCCCAGGGCCGCCTGGCCGTCCGCGTGCGTCGGGTCCGCCTTGATAAGGGCGTCAAGCGCGGCTTTCTGGGCTGCCGCGTTGCCGGCGAAGCGCTCGATCTCGGATAGTATGTAGAGCGCGGCCAGGTTATCGCTAGCCTTCGCGAGTTCCGCCTTGATCAGGGCGCGCGCTTCGTCCAGGCGGTCCATGGACAGGAGGACGGAAGCGTGCAGGAGAGGATAGTCGCGCTTGAGGGGGTTCTTTTCCTCAAGAGGCGCCAGCCGCGCCAGGGCCTCGTCCATGCGTCCTTGTTCCAGGAGCGCGAGGATAGCGTCGAACTCTATGCGCTCCAGCTCCTCGGCGCTCAATTCGGCCGGCGGCGGCTCTATGACGGCCGGAGGCGCTCCGGCGCAGGAATTGAAGGCGAGGGCGAACGCCAGCGCGGCGAGGGCGCTTAGGGCTAGGCTCAACGTTTTCCGCATCATGATCACTCCGGAAGGCGGCGCGGGATTTTAGGCCAAGTGGCCGATAGTAGGATACGCGAGTACGCGAGAGCCGACATCCTACCCCGTTTTTCCCCTTTAAGCAACATCGGAGGCCTCAAGCCCCCTTGCGCGCGTTGGCAAAATCCTCAAAACCGTATACTATCGGGCGTTATGAGAATAGGTGCCTTCGGCAAGGGTTTGCTGCTTGCCTTCGTTTATTGCGCTATCTTTATCGGCCTCGTCCTGGTGCAGTTCCCCTCGTCGGGGCCGGTGCTCCTGTCCGCGGGCGGCGCGAGCCTCCGCGCGATCGCGGAGCCGGACGGAGCCTTGCGCTCGCTTGATGTCCAGGCTTCGGGCCTGCGCCTCGTTTTTTCCGAGCGCGAACTCCTGGAGTACCGGGATCAGGCCAATGCGCAGCGCAGCGCCGCCGCGAAAGGCTATGAGCAGCTCGATAACGGTTTCATCGTGCGCTTCGACGACGGCTCATCTCTTACCGTGCGCGGCGAAAGCGGCGGCGTGACGAGCTGGACCCTATATACGCCTAAGCCCATAAGCGCGGTATCGCTGCCCTTCGTGAGCGCCAAGGCCTCCAAGCTCCTGCCCCCCAGCCCCGAAGGCCAGTTGCGCATAGAGAGTTCGGGCAGGCCCTATGTCATCAGCGGCTTAAGCCAATCATCCTCGGGCGAGCTCGCGCTGCAGGTGAGCAGGGGAGCCGCCCGGCCCGTGCTGCTCAGCCCCGAAACCAAGGAGCAGCAGGGTGGCGACGCCAAGTTCATAGCGCAGGCGCCCATGGACAACCAGGCCTGGCAGGCCTTGATAGCGTCGTGGCAGGACAAGGCCTGGTCCTTCGTATCGGGCGAGCGCTACGACGCGGAAACGGGCTCGTGGCGGCAGGCCGACGGGCGTTACGCCTTCGACGAGGCCAGCTTCATAGCCTTCACTTCCGAAGCCTTCAAGCGCGGCGGCGCGGAGCGGGCCGCCGCCCTGGTGGCCCAGG
>JBGSKZ010000694.1:0-4868 GCA_041741035.1 Treponematales bacterium | reverse complement strand
GCCGTGCGCGGCATGAGCGGCGGCATAGGCTGGAGCGCCATAGGCGTAAGCCTTATCGCGGGAAACGAGCCCTTGGCCCTGCCTTTCGCCGCCCTCCTCTTCGCCTGGCTGGACGCGGGCGCCCGCCAGGCCTCTATCGTGTCCGACCTTCCCCCCGACGCCGCCATGGTCGTCAAGGCCCTGGTGATACTCGCCGCCACGGCCAAGCCGCTCCTGAAGCGCATACAGGTGCGCAGGAATGGTTCTCGCGCGGAGGCCTGCGCATGAACGCGCTCGCTCAGCTCTTCTCGGCCACCATGGCGGGCCTAGCGCCCATACTAGCCGCCGCCCTGGGAGGGCTTGCCACCGAATACGTAGGGGTGCTCAATATTGCCCTCGAAGGGCTCATCATGGCCGGCGGCTTCGCCTATATAGCCGTAGGCGCGTTCTACGGTCCGTTCGCCGGCATAGCCGCCGCGCTGCTTCTGCCCGCCGCCCTCGCCTACGCGCAGGACCTCTACGCCCGCAAGGCGCGGGCGGACGCCTTCGTCGTGGGGCTATCGCTCAACCTGCTCGTGCCCGGCGTGGCTTCGGTGCTCTCGCAGCTCATATTCGCCACCAAAGGCGTCGTGAGCGCCCCGGCCTTAGCCTCCCCACGGCTTGCACAGGGCCTGGCAGCGCTGCCCCTCATCGGCCCGCTCCTGTTCGGGCATAGGCTTTCCGAGTACCTGGCCTATGCCGTCGTGGGCTTGCTGCTCGTAGCGCTCGGGGCTACGCCCTTTGGCCTGCGCGCGCGCGCGCTGGGCATGAATCCAGACTCGCTTGAGCTGGGCGGCTTGCGCCCCGGCGCCATACGAGGCTGGGCTTACGCGCTTTCTGGCCTGGCCTGCGGCGCCTCGGGTCTGGCCCTGGCCGCCGCCATAGGCGCCTGGGTGCCCGGGCTCAGCGCGGGCAGGGGCTGGATAGCCCTGGTAGCCGTATATCTGGGCGGCAAGAGACTCGCGGGCACCCTGGCCTCCTCGCTGCTCTTCGCCTTCCTCCTGGCTGCGGCCAACCAGGCCCAGGCCTTAAGCTGGCTGCCGGCCGAGCTCGTGGCCGCCTTGCCCTATCTCGTTACCACCGTCGTCGTCATAACGGGCGCGGCCCTGAAGCGCGGGCGCCGGAACGGGGCCTGAGCGGCAGGTATAGGCCTTGACCGGCCGCGCTCTTTCCTATATATTCCTACTATTCAGATAGGAATATAGGGGAAGCCATGTTTTCCGTTTCAGCGCGCACCCAATACGCCATTCGAGCCATGGCCCATCTCGCCCGCCTCGAGGGCAAGAGCGCCACGGCCGCCGATATAGCGGGCGCGCAGGGCATACCCCTTAAATACCTCGAGGGCATACTTTCCCGCCTTAAGCTGTCCGGGCTCGTGGACAGCGAGCGCGGCAAGAACGGCGGCTACCGCATGCAGGGCAGGGCTGAGGACGTGAGCATGCTCGCCATAGTCGAGGCCATGGACGGCAGCGTAAAGCCCGTCAGCTGCGTGGATAGCGCGGCTTCCTGCTCGCAGGGACGCGGCTGCCTGCCCCGTAAATTCTGGATAGGGCTTAAGACGTCCATAGACGCTTACCTGAACGAGCATAGCCTCAAGGATATCGTGGAGGGAGACCAAGTATGAACGGCCGCAAAGTATATATGGACTACAACGCGACGACGCCCCTTCATCCGGCGGTCAAGGACGCCATGGAGAGCGACCTCGAGGTCTTCGCCAACGCCTCGAGCATGCATGAGGACGGCCGAAAGGCGCGCTCGCGCGTGGAAGGCGCCCGCAAGGCGGTGGCCGAGCTCATAGGCTGCGGCGAGGACCCCGAGCAGATCGTCTTCACCAGCGGAGGCTCGGAATCCAACAATACCGTTTTCGCCACCATGTTCCATGTCGGGCGCAAGGGGCCGCGCAGGGGCATCATAACGAGCTCGATAGAGCACCCCTGCGTGCTCAACGCGGCTAAGTGGCTCGAGTCGGAGGGCTTCCCCGTCACCTTCCTCAAGGTGGACGAGTACGGCAAGGTGGATATGGGCCAGCTCAAGGCCAGCCTTGGCCCGGACACCCTCCTCGTGTCCATCATGGCCGCCAACAACGAGATAGGCACGATACAGGACATGGCCGAGATAGGCTCGCTCGCCAAGGCCGCGGGCGCGTATTTCCATAGCGACGCCACGCAGGCCGTGGGCAAGATACCCGTGAAAGCCGGGGATTGGCACGCCGATTACCTTACTATGTCCTGCCATAAGCTCTACGGCCCCAAGGGCGTGGGCGCCCTGTACCTGCGCAAAGGCGCTCCCCTCGAGCCTCTCATACGAGGCGGGCACCAAGAGCACGGCCATCGGGCGGGCACCTACAACAACATAGGCATACTGGGCTTCGGCGAGGCCGCGCGCCTGGCCAAAGAGGAACTGCCCGAATACGCCCGCAGGGTGTTCTCCCTGCGCAACAGGCTTCGCGACGGCCTCGTGGCCGCCATACCCAAGGTAAAGGTGAACGGGCATTCGGTGAACGTGCTGCCCAACACCCTCAACCTTTCCTTCCCGGGGGCGGAGGGCGAGGCGATACTCCTCTATCTCGACCTCGCGGGCATAGAGGTAAGCACCGGCTCGGCCTGCGCCTCGGGCAGCCTCGAGCCCAGCCACGTGCTCCTGGCCACCGGCGTGGGGCCCGAACTGGCCCATGGATCGATACGTTTCAGCCTAGGCAGGGCGACGAGCGAAGAAGACGTGGATTATGTAATCGAACAACTGCCGCCTATCATCAAGCGCCTGCGTGCCATGAGCACGGTAGAGGCTTAGGCGAGCGGCGGATCAGGGTATAGCGGAGGAACTTATGGGCGACGCCTTTTCATGGCTTTATTCGGACGTGGTGAAAGACCACTTTATGAACCCCAAAAACGTGTTCAACCCCGACGAGGGCTTTACGCCCGACGCTCAGGGCATGACCGGCAACGTGAAGTGCGGCGATCAGATGCTCTTCATGCTCAAGGTCAAGGATGACGTGATAGAGGACGTGCGCTGGAAAACTTATGGCTGCGCGAGCGCCATAGCCAGCACCTCCATGCTTTCCGAGGTGGTAAAGGGCCTCTCCATAAAAGAGGCGTACAATATCAAGCCCGACGACATAGCCAAAAGGCTGGGCGGCCTCCCCGATAACAAGATCCACTGCTCAGTGCTTGGCGACAAGGCGCTGCGGGCGGCCGTAGACGATTACCTGGCCAAGACGGGCAGGGAAGGGGCCTTCAGAAACGAAGGCGCGCGAATCATCTGCAGCTGCCTTAACGTAAGCGACCGCGATATAGAAGACGCGGTGAAGCAGGGCGCCCGCGACTGGGAAGGCTTGCAGGCGCGCACCAAGATCGGCACGGTATGCGGGGGCTGCAAAAAGGAAGCCGAGGAGCTGTTGCACGAATACGTGCATATTTTCGTCGAAGAGTGATACGCAAGGCGCTTCCGGCGTGCTAGCATAGTAGCGATGAATATTGAGTTTCACTACTACGCTATCTATATACTCGCGCGGGAGGCAGGCCTCGGCGAGGAATTCGCCGCCACGCTGGCCTATGCCTCCGAGTACGTGGACGCGGCGACGCGGAGCCAGTCCTTCGACGCTCCGCGCGGCCGCGTGGACATACGCCCCACGCAGAATTACCTCTTCTGGGACGAAACCGTGCGAAGGGAAATTTATCTGCCCTTCCACTTCCTGCCCGGCGACCCCGCGGCCGCCGCGTCGCTGCGCGTGGACGGCGCGAAAAACCGCTACGCGGTTACGCCCAACGGCGACATCGTCAAGGGCCTCCTCGTGGACGCGCTCAAGGACAAAGACCCCTACCTCATGGGCATAGCCCTCCACAGCTTCGCCGACAGCTGGGCCCATCAGAATTTCTCAGGCCTCATGGAAGACTTTAACGCCCTGCCGCAGTCCAGGGGCAAGGCCTTGCCCCCCGCCGGCCATCTGCAGGCCCTGGCCCAGCCGGACACGCCCGACGGCGCGTGGATCGACGACAGGCTCAAGCAGCCCCAGCGCGTTATCCTGAACGCGGAGCGTTTCTCCGCCGCCGCGCGCAAGATATACCGCTATTTGCGGGTATTCCTGGGAAAGCCCTTCGACGACGACGAGCTGGTCGTCGAGCGCCTCGCTCGCATTTGGGCGGACAGGGTTCAAGACTCGCGCATAGCCGATTACCAAATCGAGTACGGCGTTGAGCCCTGGGACAAGGACGCCTGGCGCAGGGAAGCCGGCGCCCCCGCCGACGATTCCCCTCTAGCCGGGCTGCGACACTATGACAAGCTAGCCTGGGCCAAGGACGAGCTCACGAAAGCCTTCCTTCGCGAGGAAGACGCCGTCCAGGTAGGGAGCGCCTTCTATTCATCGAGGCTCTACCGCTGGAACGAGGCAGCCATGGAACACAGGAAGAGGGCCCTGGCGGCGCTCGAGCGCGAGGGGTTGTGATGGTAGCCGTGCGCCGAACCAAGCCCGCCTCAATAATCCTCTGCCTCGCGGCGGCCGCCTTTGGGGCCGCCGGCCTCGTTTCGTGCGCGGGAAACCCGGCCCTCGCCCGCGGCGCTGAGCCTGAGTGCCTCCTGCCCGGCGGTGCCCTGGCCTACGCGAAGCTCGACCGTTACGTACTTGAGGCCTTTATCGATGCCCTGGGCATAGAAGGGGCCGAAGCGGCCGCGCAAGCCTTGAGCGCGCGCACGGACAGCCTCGTGCTCGCGCTCCTGCCCGCGGCCGCGCTGCTCCCTGGGGCTATGCCTGCGCTTTTGGCGGTAGCCAGCGGCCGTTATCCTTCTGGCGCGGCGGCCCTCAAGCTTAACTCGGATAAGGCTTGGATCAGGGAAGGCAGCGTATGGCGGCAGAA
>JBGSKZ010000693.1:0-1102 GCA_041741035.1 Treponematales bacterium | reverse complement strand
TATGCCGGTAATCCGGCAGGCATGCCGATAGTTATACTATCGGAGGTACGCAATGAACCGAGCCCGCCCGTCCCTGAGCCGAAACGCGCCCCGCGCCCTGGCCGCGCTGCTGGGTATAGCGCTCTGCGCCTTTCCCGCGGCCGCGGAGGAGTTCAGGCACGCCTTCGTCAAGGGCGACCGTTACCGCGTCCTCTCCCACGTGGACGAGGACGTGTACGTCAATCGCCGTTATTCCTACTCCGCCGAGATATTCAACCGCATAGCCTTCAGCGTGGAGGAATTGCGCGAAGACGGCGCGGGCCTCCTTGCCGGCACCTTCTCGACGAGCGTTCGCTATGAAGGCGGGACTTCTTATCTTACCGAACGTTTCTACGAGTCGCGTTACTGGCAGAAGCCGGACGGCCGATTCGAGATAGAGGACCGCTACTACATGCCCGTCGTGCGGCACGTGCCGAGTTTCCCTGCAAGGGACCTAAAGCCCGGCGATACCTGGAACGCCCCCGGCGAGGAGCGGCATGACCTCCGCGACGGCTTCGGGATAGCCGAGCCCTATGTCATACCTATAGACGTGCGCTATCGCTACCGCGGCGAAGCCGACTACAAGGGCAAGAGCGTGCGGCTCATCGAGGCGGCTTACACGGTGTTTTACCGTCCCGACGCCCCAAAATCCTGGACCAATTTCTATCCCCTTCAGATAGCGGGCTACTCGGATCAGCTCATTTATTGGGACCATGAAAACGGCGGCATACTGGCCTACGAAGAGGATTTTAAATTCGTGTTCGACCTGTCGAACGGCAACAGCATCGAATACCGCGGCAAGGCCAGCGCCGAAGTCATAGAAGCCCAGCTCATGGACAGGGGCGCGCTGTCAAAGCAGGTGGAAGACGCCGTGCAGGGCCTTAAGGACGTGAAGGTGACGAGCGGCGAGCTCGGCGTGACGATAAGCCTAGAAAACATACAGTTCGAGGCCGATTCCGCCCGCATGCTGCCCGGCGAGAGGGCGAAAATAGAGCGCATAGCCGAGCTGCTCAGCGCTATTCCCGAGCGCGACCTGCTGGTAGCCGGCCATACGGCGCTCGCGGGCACGGCGGCGGCGCGCGCC
>JBGSKZ010000692.1:0-1572 GCA_041741035.1 Treponematales bacterium | reverse complement strand
CCTAAGCGGCCGAAGGCGTCGCCTTCGCGCAGGAGCGAGCGCAAGGCGCCTCCCACCGCGGCTAGCACCGTATCGCCCGCGTCGTGGCCGAAGCTGTCGTTTATGCCCTTGAAGCGGTCGAGGTCGAGCATGACCACGCCTACGCTATGGCCCTTGGGCCGGTTGGCGATGAAGTCGCTCAGGCGTTCCAGGAAGCGGTCGCGCCTGAGCGCGCCGGTCATGGGATCGAAGGCCGCCTCCACCTCCACCTTATCCGCGACTATATATTTTGACACGAAGATGGCGAGCATAGTGAAGAGCACGCCAAGGAGGGTGGCTATAAGGCCCCAGAGATAGAGCGAGCGTTGTTTATCCGCCGCGCCGGCCACGTCCAGCATAAAGCGGTCGCCTATGCGCCAGGCATCCTCGCTCACGACCAGGAGCCGAGTGCGCGTGGACTCGTCCGGTGAGGAACGCAGCGCGGCTACGGACGCGCGCACGCTCTCTATGCTGGCCCGAACCTCCGTGAATGACGAGGCGCGGGAGAACTCACGCAGTCCTTCGAGTTCGGACAGCGCCTCCTCCACCTCGCCGAACACGGCTTGGGACGGGATGGCCGAAAGCTCGAGCTTGACCGCGCGCTGCAGGCCTCCCCGCACGACATTGGCCTTATGCACGGCGTCCGCGTTGCCCGCCGTGCGCGAAAGCGCGAAGCCGGCCATGCCCGCGCCTACGGCCACCAGCACGGCGGCCGCGACTATGAGCGGGATAAGAAGGGTCGAAGGCTTTTCAATAAATCGCTGCATACATTTCCTAAATTGATAATAATTCTTTTAAATTGCTGCCGCAATGGTCGCGGCAACAAAAAAGTAAGCGCTTGCCGCGCTTAAACTCAACGCTCTATTAGTTCCCCGAAGCTTATTGCAGCGCTCCCGGGGACGCAAGCCATAGTAGCATCGCGAGCCGCTTTACGCCATTGGATGCGGCGCCCATCCCCGAAACATAAGCTTCGGGGAACTAGTCAGCGCTTTACCCGTCCTTTTAGTACCAGTATAGCCTCAAGGAGCCCTCCGGCGATAGAGCGGGCCTTATCGGAAACGCTAAAGCAGTGTTCGCGAACGGCGCGCGGGTCGATATCGGCTATCTTCATACCGGACGCCACCGATAAGCCCGGCCGTATCAGCCCGCGGAGCACCCCGTCTATGCTCGCGGTCACGGTATGGCGGCCAGAAGGGCCCGCTATGGCGAGTATGGGCTCGCCCGCCTTGACGAGATCGCCTATGGCCGCGATACCCTCCACGACGCCCGCCGCCGGCGCCTTGATAACGCGCTCGGCGGACTTGCCGCCGATTTCGCCCGGCACGCCGCTATCGGGCGCCGCCTTGCCTGAAAGGATTACCCTGCCGAGCTGGTGGCCCCGCTGGGTTTCTATGACGGCGTCCACGTCCCCGCCCGCTTCAAAGCCGGGACCCAGGGCTATGACCGCGGGGGCCATTCCCCTGCGCAGGCCGTCATTGCGTTTCGCCAGGGTGGCCTCCACGAGGGCGTAGGGGGCCAGCGCGGGCACGAAGCCGCAATCGGGGTCCACGAGCA
>JBGSKZ010000691.1:0-3602 GCA_041741035.1 Treponematales bacterium | reverse complement strand
CATGGTGGCTCCTTTTTCTCAAATCAATGAAACGTTGAGGATTCTCGCTTACATAGCCGTCCAGGAAATGCGCCTTGGTCTTGGGATGCAGGCCCTCTGTAGGCACGAGTATGGCGCATTCGAGGGCTCCGCCGAAATCCGCGTCGGCCGCCGTGCCCAGATATACGAGGCCGCGGTGCGCCGACAAGTAGGAGCTGAGTATGGGCGGTAGCGTCTCGCGCCTGGATGACAAGGCCACGTCCAGAAGGGCGCGAGCCGCCGCGTAGTCCCCGTGGTAAAGGCCGGTATAGTGTTCATCGCGGGAGTAAGCCAGGCCTAGCCGCGGCTCCAGGAGGGGCCTGGGCGCGCCGTGCTGGGCCTCCAGAAAAGCCAGGATGCGGGCCGCGGACTCCCGCGTATAGCTTTGGTACAGGGTAAAATTGCCGTAGTAGTAGCGCAGGAAGGGGTATTCTTTGGCCAGGGCTCCCAGGCCCACCCAGGCGGCGAATAGGCCCATGTATGCCTTCTTCGCGGAGCGGTTTACGAAAGAGCGGCCGAGCTCTACGGCGTAGGGCAGGTAATCGCTCTCCAGTTCTGAGCTGAAGGAGAAAAGCCTAGCCGTGCGCAGCGCCCGCAGGCCGGGCTCGGGGAGCAGGTCCGCGCATATAAGGTAGCGATAGGCGGCGACGATTTCCCGCGCCTGTGGATCCCAGGCCAGGAGCTGCGTATAGGCCTGCGGCCCGTAGTCCAGCTCGTCCAGGTCGCGCGGAAGGTTTCGGCCCGCTCCGGCCGCGCGGAACTCTTTTTCGCGCAGCCGGCCGAGCTCGAGCATGACGAGCGGTGCCTCCTCGGCGGCCAGCGCGTGGATCTCCAAGCCGCGGAAACGCTGTATACGGGTACTCGTCCCCAATTGCAGGGCGAGGGCATCGGGATTTTCTGGCTCTGCAAGCTCAACCATGTTTGCCTCCTTCGAAGCTTGCGTTCTCATCGAGGCTGAGGGCGTCCACGTAGGCGCAGAGCGAGTCCGCTGCTGCTTGGTCGTCCGCAGGGGGCCAGCCGGCTGGATCGAGGACCTGGCCCACGCGTAATTCCAGCGTGGCGCCGCGCTGCTTCATGAGCTCGTCCACGAGAAGGAACATTTCTAGAATTGGCCGTATGCCCAGCGCGCTGCGTACCCGCCAGATACCGTAAAAGAGAGCCGAGTTCCTGCCCGATACGTGGACGGGCACGATGAGCCTGCCGTGCTGCCTGCTTTTCTTGACGAAGCCCTTGGCCCAGGGGAATTCGACGAGGCGGCCGCGGCGCGGACGGCTGGTCCGGCCCGCGGGGAATACCATGACCGCCTTGTCGCTGCCGTACATGGCGTCGAAGGCTTGGGCTAGGCCCTGATTGCCGCCATGCTTGTTGATAGGCACCGCATGGGAAGCGAGCTGCGGTATCGTCATGACCAGGTCGTTGGTGGGCCACAGGAAATCGTCGCGAACGCTGTAGACGAGCGACATGAGGGCCAATCCGTCGGCCCCGCCTAAGGGATGGTTCGCGCAGAAGGTCAGCCGCCCGTCGCGGGGTATGCGATCGGCGCCCTTCACGACGGTCTTGATATCGAGGGTAGCGAGCGCCTCGCGTATGAAGTCGCTGCCCTCGAAGCCGGAAAGCCGCTCTATGGCGTCATTGAGCTCGCGCTGATGCGCTACCTTCTCCAATAAGGCATAGCCTACGGCGGGTATCTTTGCGGCCACGCGCGGATTCTTGGCCATGAAGAGGGCGCGCAGGTCGATGCGCCCCGGCGAGCCGCCTTCCATCAGGGCTTGGCCTTCCGAGCCTTCAGTTTGCGCAGGGCGACCGGTATGAGGCTTACGACGCCTAAGAGCACGAGGCCCGCTATGAGCTCGGGGCTGAAGGCGCCGCCGGCCGCGTCCAAAGACGCGCCTGAACTGCCGAGCAGGGCGTATACGAAGGAGCCTGGTATGATGCCTACTGCGGTCGTCCATAGGTAGGTGACCCATGATACCGGCGTGAGCCCGGCCAAGAGATTGATGAGGAAAAAGGGAAAGAGGGGTATGAAGCGCAGGGTAAGGAGGTAACTGGCGCCGTTCTTTTCAAGCTCGGCGTTAAGCTTGGCCAATTGGGCTCCGTAACGACTGAGGAGGGCATCCCGCATGACGTAGCGGGCGGCCAGGAAGATTAGAAGTGCGCCTGCGCTAGCCCCAACGTTTACCAGCAGCGTACCGAGGAAGGGGCCGAAGAGGAAGCCGCCGAGGAGGGTAAGCACGGTAGCCCCGGGTATGGAGAAGGCGACTACCGCTATATAGGCCAGGATGAAGAGCAGTGCGGCGGCGACGGCGCGCGCCTCTACGAAGGCCAGGAGCTGATCCCGGCTTTCCAGCAATTGTTCGAGGCTAAAGCCGCTGCCGCGCATGGCCAGGGCTATTCCTATGGTCGCGGCCGCGAGTATGGCTAAGATCAGGATTTTCTTGATTCCGCTTTTCATATCGTTTCCTTTTCTCTCATCGACGCGCTCTTAGCGCGCGGGCTCATTGAGTTTCCAGTCGTAATCATAGTATATCTTCCCCGCGTAGGACTTCAGGCCGGCAGCTAAGGCCGGATCGGCGTAGCGACCTAGGTGCGCGAAGAGCCCCTCCCTGCCGTCTCCGAAATCTTCGGCGAACCAGCTGTATATGCTGGATAGCGTAAGGCGGCCGCCTTCCAGGCGTACGCCGCGGGGGCTGTTGATGTACTCGCGCGCGCCTTTTTCAAGGAGGCTCTCCAGAGTAGCCCCGCTGTAGGCCCGCGATTGAAGGCTGGGGCAGCCCAGGCTAGCGCAATTGACGGCATAATGAATGCGGGGGTCGTTCCAAATGGGGCGCAGGATACGGTGCTCTATATCGTTAAGGCTTAGGTCCTCGCCTTCCACGCGCGCGAGGGCGGCATCCCATGGGCCGCCTGAAAAGAGGCCTCCAAGCCGTATGTCTCGTATGGATGCCACGGGGTAGCGCTCGGCGATGAGCTTCACCGTTAACGCGTTGTAGAGATTTATCCAATAAGCGGCCTGCTCGCGGCGGTTGAGCGAGCTTACGCGCGTAGACTCTAGCATCCGAACATAGCCGGCAAGAGCTTCCTTGTCAGCGACACTCAGCGCCACATAGCGGAAGAGGGTGGGTTTTCCTCCTGCGGCGGGCAGCAGGTAATCCTTTAGAAGCGCATCCCAGGTGCTGTGGTCGACGATGGTGGTGGAAGCGGGCTCGTGGGCTTGCCAGCGCGGCCACAGTTTTGATTCCGGTGCGGCTCCTGCAAAGAGAGGTAGCGTGAGAGCGAAAACCAAGGACAAGCAGGCTGCCAATAAACGCGGCGAGGGGCGATAGCGCTTCATATTTTCTCCTTGCAATAATCTACTAGCTTGATGCGCTGTATGCTACAATTCTTACTTTAAAAGTCGTAATTTATTGGCTTTAGTGGCGGAAGGCTCTGCCTGGGCAAGCTTATGCATGAAGCGCTCTAAAACCCTGAACGAAGCGTAGGGTAGCGCCAAGCACGGTAAGCAGGGCGAAGGCGTACATGAGAAGCGCAGCGTAGGCCGGCAGCGCCAGGATGAGGCTGAAAAACACAATGGTTTCCGTTCCCTC
>JBGSKZ010000690.1:0-7922 GCA_041741035.1 Treponematales bacterium | reverse complement strand
GAAGGCAGGCCCGGGCTTAAGGGCACGGACGCCGCCGCGCCCCTCCTCTTCGACCTGTTCGGGCTCCTGCCGAGGGCGCCCTGGTTCCCCGAGCCTCAAGGCGCGCTCGCGGCCCTTACCGTATGCGCCCATTCAGGCTACGTGGCCGGGCCGGATTGCCCCGACTTGGCCCGGGTTCAGG
This sequence comes from Treponematales bacterium, assembly GCA_041741035.1. Taxonomy (GTDB): domain Bacteria; phylum Spirochaetota; class Spirochaetia; order Treponematales; family UBA12059; genus UBA5200. Next base: position 7,741 of record JBGSKZ010000690.1, on the reverse strand, counting down.
TGCCTGTCGGCGCGGTAGCCGACGAAAGCTGCCCCTATTGTAGGACGGTGCACCTGACTACGGACGGGCTTTTCCAGACCCGGGCAGAGTGCGCGGGCGCGGAGGCTTACCGCAGCGAAAAACGCTTCGCCCTTCCTCCGGCCATAGAATGGTATTATCGCAGGGCCAGCGTAGGCTACCGGCCCCTGCCGCCCTGGCAGCCCGGCTGCGCGCCCGCGCAGGAAGGGAACCTGGAGTTCATTGCGCCCGAGGAAGGCGGCGCGCTCTACCTGCCCATAGAGCTGGACGGGGAGCTCGGCAAGGCGGTATTCAGGGCGGCGCACCGCAGCGCGTCGGCCAGGCTATTCTGGCATCTCGACGGCGACTACCTCGGCGCCACCCAGGGCGACCACCGCATGGAGGCACGCCCCGCCCCCGGAGCCCATCAGCTTATTATCATGGACGAGGCGGGCGCGAGCGCCGTACGGTCTTTCCTGGTGCTAGCGCGCGAGGACTAGTATCGATACAATGCGCCTACTATGGCCCGTTTAAGCAACTACGCAGCCGGTATAGGCGCGAGCGTCATCTTCGGCTTCTCCTTCCTCTTCACGAAAAACGCCTTGGACTCGCTCCAGGCCCACGAATTGCTCTTCCTGCGCTTCCTTAGCGCGGCCCTCGTCATGAGCGCCCTCGCGCTCGCGCGCGTAATCAAGGTGGATTACCGCGGCAAGGATTTACGGCCCCTCCTGGCTACCGCCCTCCTGCAGCCGCTGCTGTATTTCGTCATTGAGACCGAGGGCCTGCGGCGCGCCGAGTCCTCCACCGCCGGCATCATACTGTCGGCCATACCGGTAACGGTGGCGTTGATGGCCGCCATATTCCTCAAGGAAAGGCTGCGGCCGGCCCAGATAGCCACCACGCTCCTGTCTTTCGCCGGCGTGGTACTCGTCGTAAGCTTTCGCGCAGCGGGCAAAGTCGGCGGCTCCCCCGCGGGTTACCTGCTCCTCATACTGTCCATGCTCTGCGCCGCCAGCTTCAATATCATGTCCAGGAGAAGCTCCCGCTCCTTCAAGCCCGCCGAGACCACCTTTTTCATGATGTGGTTCGGCGCGCTCAGCTTCGGCCTCATCTTTCTCGCCAAGTCTCTAAGCCCTTCGGCCGCGGGCGTCCCGGCGCTCTCTGACCGGCTCAGCCCCTCCGCCCTGGGCGCGGTGCTCTACCTCGGGGTATTTTCCAGCGTGGTAGCCTTCCTGCTCGTCAATTTCAATCTATCCAAGCTCAAGTCCCCCGAGGCCGCCGTCTTCGCCAATCTCACCACGCTCGTGTCGGTCATAGCGGGCCTGGCTTTCCGCGGAGAGAGCCTCCTGGCTAGCGATGCCGTAGGCGCCATCATGATCATAGGCGGCGTATGGGGCACGAATGTGCTCGGCGCCAGGACGGCCGCGCCTGAGCAAGCCGTGCCTGAGCACGCTGCGCAAGAGCGCGTAGCGCGGGCTTCCCCGATTGACGGCGGGCGCAAGTAGACCTATCATAGGGCACTTAGCGCCCTGTCGAGGTGATCATCATGAGAAAAAGCGTGAAAGCAGTCTTAATCGCCCTTGGTATAGCGAGCTTTATCCTCGCCGTCGGCGTCTTTTTCCTGGCGCAGGCCGTGCGCGGCATGGAAGCGGAACTTGAGGCCAGGCTCGCCCTGAAGCCGCGCGCGCTCGACCTTTCCCTCGTGCGGGATAACGATTACGAGGGCAGCTACGGCAAGCTGCCCGTATACGCGAAGGTCCTGGTGCGGGTACGCGGCGGGGCCATAAGCGCCATAGAGCTGCTTGAGCACCGGCATGGCCAGGGCGCCGCCGGCGAGGCGGTCATACGGCGCATACTCGACGAGCAGAGCCTTTCCGTCGATACCGTGGCAGGGGCCAGCTATAGTTCGAAAACCATAGTGCTCGCGGTGGAAGCCGCCCTCCTCGGCCCCCGTCCCGGGCAGTAGAACGTCCGCGCCATATTGCTACAAAAGGCCGATCAGGGCTATGTAAAGCGCCGTGCCTCCCGCTATGGATAGGAGCACATTGCGCTTCCAAAGATGCAGCGCGGCCGTGGCGGCCACCCCCGCTAGTGCGGGCAGGCCGTGAGGCGGCGCGCTGAAATCCAGGCTCCTGAACGTAGAAAGCACGAGCAGGCTCATGACCACCGCGGGCGCGTAGCGCTGGAGAAAATCGAGGAAAGCGGGCGGTTTCCTCTTTGAGAAGAAGAGGAAAGGCATGGCCCTCGTGAAGAAGGTGACGGCGGCCATGGCCAGGGTCGCCACGAAGAGGCGGGTCATAGCCTCGCCTCCGCGCCACGGGGGGCCGAAGGCGCGAGCCGTTCGCGCATGAGCGTAAGCAGGCTAAGCGCGGCGAGCAGGGACACTAAGAGGAAGTCGCGCGGAGCGGCTACGAGCCAGGCGATGGCCGCGCCTAGCGCCGCGGCCAGGTAGGGCTCCCAGCTGCGTATAGTCCTCGTCTGCTCGATGAAGAGCACCGTGAACAGCGCGCTCAGGGTAAAATCAAGGCCTTCCACGCGTAGGGAAAGGGCATCGCCGAGCGCCGCGCCTAGGCCGCAGCCTATGAGCCAGTACGCCTGGTTGAGCGCGCTTACGGCCGCGTAGAAGCGGCCCGGCGCCACGCCGGGCGGAGGGTCTATCGTAGTGAGCAGGCCGTAGGTCTCATCGGTAAGGGCGAACACGAGATAGGGCTTAAGCCTTCCGGTATTCGCGTAGCGGCCGAGCATGGACAATCCGTATACCATGTGCCGCGCGTTCATGATGAGCGTAAGCAGGGCGAGCTGCAGTATGCCCGCGCCCGAGGCTAAGAGCCCTACGCCCATAAATTGGGCCGCGCCGGCATAGACGACCAGGGCGGAAAAAGGCGCGAGCCACCAGGGCAGGCCGCTGTTCACGAGGACGAGTCCATAGGCGAGTCCCAGGCTTATGTAACCGAGCATCACGGGTACGCTGGCTCGGAGCGCCGCTCTGAAGACTCTACGAAAGGCGCCGCCCGCCTGCGGCTCAGGGCTTGGAGTTTGCATTGCCGCATAGTAACGCCGAGGCCCCTCGCGAGGCAAGGCCGGCGCTAGACCTTGCTCGCCCGCTCCCGCTATAATGCCCTGGCCGCGCCTAAGGCGCGCGCTATCCCCGCTAATACCGTACACCGCTCGCTGGCGCCGACCTGGCGCCTAGGGCACATAGGCAGCATATGAGCAGAGAACAGGACGAGATCAGAAGGCGCTTGACTTTCGCTATCATTTCCCATCCCGACGCGGGCAAGACGACCATAACCGAAAAGCTGCTGCTCTTCGGAGGCGCTATCCACATAGCCGGCGCCGTGCGCGGCGGAAAATCCGGCAGGCAGACCACCTCCGATTTCATGCAGATGGAAAAGGAGCGCGGCATATCCATAAGCACCTCGGTCATGGGCTTCGAGTACCGCGGCCGCTTCGTGAACCTGCTCGACACGCCGGGCCACGCCGATTTCTCCGAGGATACCTACCGAGGCCTGTCGGCGGTAGACAGCGCCCTCATAGTCATCGATTCCGTGAAGGGCGTCGAGGAGCGCACCCGCAGGCTCTGCGAGGTATCGCGCATGCGCGATACGCCCATTGCCACCTTCATCAATAAGCTGGACCGCGAGGGCAAAGACCCTATGGAACTGCTCGACGAGGTGGAGAAAGAGCTTGCCATCCAGGTGAGGCCCATGACCTGGCCGATAGGGCAGGGGAGGCGCTTTAAGGGCGTGTATAACCTCGTGGATAAGAAGATACATTTCTTCTACGCCGGAAGCGATACCCTGCCCAAGGACGCCCTTGAGCTGGCCGATCTATCCGACGCGCGGCTCGACGAGCTGGTGGGCGAGAGCCTGGCCGCCAAGCTCCGCGACGAGGTGGAGCTCCTCAATGAGATCTATCCGCCCTTCAGCGTAGCCGAGTACCTGGCGGGGACCGTTACGCCTATCTTCTTCGGTTCCGCCTTGAACAATTTCGGGGTCCAGGAACTCCTGGATAAGCTCGTATCCTTCGCGCCCTCTCCCACGCCCAAGCAGGCGTCTGAGCGCGAGGTGAGGCCCGAGGAGGAAAAGCTCACCGGCTTCGTCTTCAAGATACACGCCAACCTCAACCCCAACCATAGGGACCGCATAGCCTTCCTGCGCATATGCTCGGGCAAGTTCGAGCGCAATAAGGTGTATCTGCATACCCGCACGGGCAAGACCTTCCGCAGCGCGAATCCCACCGCCTTCATGGCGCAGAATCGCGAGATCATAGACGAGGCCTGGGCGGGCGATATCATAGGCCTCCACGACACCGGCACCTTCGCCATAGGCGACACGATCACCGAGGGCGAGGAGCTTAATTATAAGGGCATACCCAGCTTCGCCCCGCAGATATTCAAGGTCATACGCAACGTGGACCCGCTGCGCGAGAAGCAGTACAACAAGGGCTTAAGCCAGCTCGCGGAGGAGGGCGTCGTGCAGATACTCTCCAAGCTCAGCAACCCCAATACCAAGGTAATAGGCGTGGTGGGACAGCTGCAGCTCGACGTGCTGAAGGCCAGGCTCGAGTATGAATACAGCGCGTCCTGCGCCTACGACCCCATCGATTACAGCATAGCCCGCTGGTTCAACGCCGAGGATCCCAAGCTGCTTAAAGCCTTTATAGAAGAGCACCAGCGCAAGATACTCGTGGACATACGCGGCGGCCATATCATCATGTTCGAGAACGAATGGTTTCTCGACCGCATAATGCAGAAGAACCCGGGCATACGCTTCCATGCCACGTCGGAAACCCTCAACAGGGCCGCCGGCTAAACATCGTCACCGCATCCACAGTCGCGCCCAGCGCCGTGCCCGCACGGCGCTTTTTTATTGACAGGCTCCGGCTTAGGATTTATACCGTGATATAGCTATTGTAGCAAAGCTATAAAATTTATAGCGCTGATATAATAAATAGAGCTTTGCTGTAATTTGCTTGTACCGACGATAGTGGTCGGCGAAGGAGGGGACGGCATGCGCAACGATAAAGCCTCGCTTAGGGCCAGTCAGGTACAGGCGCATTTTTCAGAGGCCGCGCGCGCCCTCATCCTGAGGGAGGGCGTGGAGTCCCTGTCCATACGGCGGATAGCCGCCGAGGCCGGCTACACTTTCGCCTCGATATACAATCATTTTGAGAAACTGGACGAACTGCTCTGGCGTACGCGCTCCCTCATGGCGGATGAGCTCGTGGCCTATATGGAGGCCGCGGGCCGCCTCGACGCGGCATCGGCGGACGATGTCGTGGGAGTATTCCGCTGCTTCGTCGACTACTTTCTGGAGCGGCCCCACGCTTACCGTTTCATTTATTTTCACCGCTTGGACCCTACGCTAAGGCCGGCGGCCGATGCCGCCTCGGGCGACCCCCTGGCCGCTCTGCTTTTCCGTACCTTCTCATATCTGTACGCGAGGGGCCTGCGCGGCGCGGAAGAATTGGCATCCATATCCGCGGCCATACGCTTTGGCGTACACGGCGTCCTTACCATATACTTGTCCGCAAGCGGCGGCATGTCGGCCGACCAGGCGCGGGAATATACGAGAGTCCTCGTAGCGCATGCGCTCAGGGATTAGGGCGCCGCGCGAAACATTACTAAAACCAAGCTTGCTTTGCGGATTAAAGCAGGCTACCATCGCCGGATGAAAAGCGACCTTAATCAAGACGCGGCGCCCTCCGGGGCCGCGCTAAAGGCGGCGCCTAAGGCGCGCCTCATCAGTCCTCTGCTGTGGACCTTCCTGGTGGCCATGATACTGGCGAATACGGGCGGGCAGATGTTCTTCCCGCTCCTGCCGCTCTACCTGCGCGAACTGGACGCCGGCGTGGGGGAGATAGGCCTCTTCTTCACCCTGTCCATGATCGTGCCCCTGGCTTTGCAGATAGCTGGCGGCTGGATAAGCGATCACATAGGCAGGCTTAAATCCATAGCCATCGGCTCCGTAGGCGGGGCCCTAGGCTGGGTAGGGATCATCCTGGCGCCTAGTTGGCCCTGGCTGCTCGCCGGGCAGGCCGTGGGGGCCGTGGCCTTCGCCTTCGTCGCGCCCAGCTTCGACGCCTTCATAGCGGAGCAATCCAGCGAAAAAAACCGCGCCAAGGTGTTTGCTTTAACGCAAACCATATACCAGATAGTGACGGTCATAGGGCCTCTGGCCGGCGGCCTCGCCGTGCGCCTATTGGGCTGGCGCGGCCTTATCTATATCGCGGCCGCCTTCTACTTCGCCGCCACCGCCTTGCGCCTCGCCATGGCGAAGAATAGCGCGAGCGCCGCCCCCCCGTCCGGCAGCCTGTCGGCGAAGAGCTTCGGCGCATCTCTGAAGACTATGCTGGGCCTGGCCGTATCGGGCGGGCTTATCACCTGGCTGCTAATCTCGGACGGCGTGCGCGATATATCGATGGGCCTGTCGGGCAACCTCCTGCCGCTTTTCTTGCAGGAGGAGCGCGGCATAGACATAGCCGCCATAGGCCTCCTCAACGCGCTGCTCGGGGCTTCGAGCATGCTGGTCATGATTCCGGCGGGTTACCTGGCCGATAGGTTCGGCGAACGCTTCGCCATAGCGGCCGGCTACCTTACGGCCTTCGGGGCTTTTCTCCTCATGCTGCTCGTGCCTTCTCCCTGGGCGGCAGGAGCCAGCTTTATAGTGTTCGGCGCGGGCATGGGCATGCTGAGCCCCGCCTATCAGAGCCTCATATCCAAGGCCGTGCCCGAGAAGCTGCGGGGCATAGCCTTCGGCTTTTTATCCACCAGCAATGGGCTCATAGCCCTGCCGGCCCCCTGGCTTGGCGCCATGCTCTGGAAGGGCGTAGCGCCGGTAGCCCCGTTCTGGGTTACCGCCTGCGCGCTCATCCTTATCGTGCCGCCGGTATTGGCCAAATTCAAGGCGCCTCCAGCCAATTAAAGCCCTTATAATCCAGTAACATTTTATCCAGGTTTCGCCCTCCGGTGCTATACTGGGCCGGAGGAGCCCACGATGAACATAACGCCCGTATACTATACGAAAGCCGGCGCTGGCCTCGCGTCCCGGCTACGATCCAGCTTGGCGCTTGCGCTGGCCCTTGCCCTGTCCTGCCAGGCGGGCCTCCTGCTCTCCTGCGCCCGGGCCGCGGGCTTGCCGGCGGAGGGGATCTGGCTCGAGGGCGAGCTGACTGCGGCGGGCAGCCCCGTCCGTTTCGAGATCGAGGGCCTCGTTATCGGGGCTCCCTACCGCATAGCGGTGTACGACCGCTACCGGCCCCTCGGAGCGAGGCGAAAGCGCTTCCACCAAGACCGTGCTCACGCGGCCGGATTGGCGCAGCGCGGAGGGCTACGAGGGTACCCATGACGGCTTTTACTACGCGGACGACCCCGGCGATATAGTCGTGCGCGCGGAGGACGGCGCCCTGCGCGTAAGCCTGGAAACCAGCAAGGAAAGCGGCAAGGGCAGCTTCCGCGTGCATATTAAGCCGGTCGACGAAGCGGAGTACGAGCGCAGGCGCCGCGTGGAGTCCCAGAGCGACGGTATCGTCCCCACGATAACGAGCGGCAAGCCCGCTTCGGAAGAGGCGCTGGCCGCGCGGCCCCGCTACGGACTCTTCCTGCACGGTTCGTCCATAGTACCCGCGGCCCGCGACCTGCAGGGCTCGTATGCCGGGGGCGGCGACCAGGTATTCCTGAGCGCGGAGGCCGGTCGATTCGTCGAGCTGCCCGGCGTGGCGTCCACGACGGCCTTCGTCGTCA
>JBGSKZ010000689.1:0-3465 GCA_041741035.1 Treponematales bacterium | reverse complement strand
GCGGCGCCGGCGGGCGATCGGCGCCCCCCGAGGCTTCCGGCTCCCCTGCCCGGGGCCGAGCCGGCGTTCGCGTTAGGATTGAGTATCCGCTTGTTTAGGTCCTTGAGGAAGCTTTCCGCCCCGGGAGCCAGGCCCCCCGCGGTCAGGTATATGTCCGCCCATTGTATGAGGGCTTCCGCGGCCTTGTGGAAGCCGGCGCCGCCGCGCTCCTCGTCCCGCTTCTTTATACGGTAGAGGCCCGCGCCGAAGCCGGAGAGTCGCTTAGTCCTGAGGATACGCTCGATATCGGATTTCCAGGCAAGTAGTTCTTCGCGGTCCTTGCCGGTAAGGTAGTCTACCCTAAAATAGCGTTTCATGCCGTCGGGACCGGGTCCTTCGGGCATGTAGGGCAGAAGGCTGAGCGCCGCGAATATGGCCCGGTCAGGGTGGTCCAGCCCCGCGAGCTCATAGCACGCGACGGCCACGCCCCAGGCATCTGGCAGGAGCAGGTCCATGTTGGGCACGACCGCTTCCATGAGGCGGCGCGCGCCGGCCACGAGGGTGGCGCCGGGAAAGCCTCCCGACGGGGTATCGTTGAAATCGCTATTCATGAGCCTATCCTAGCCGCCGGAGGGCTACTTGGCAAGCGGCCTGATATGCGGCGCGGCCTGACATGCGGCGCGGTCTGATATGCGGCGCGGCCTTGCCTACGCTAACGGAGCGTCTGAGGCGCTTATACCGAGCTTTTTCATGCGGCTCTGCAGGGTGCTGGGCTTGAGGCCCAGCGATTCCGCAGCGCCTCCGGGGCCGTAAATTTTTCCGCCCGAGTGGGCTAGGGCCTCGCGTATAGCCCGGCTTTGAGCGTCCCGCATGGACAGGGGAGCTAAAGCGCCTGCCGGCTGGTTAACGCGGCCGAGGGGGGCTTGCGGCGGCCGCGCCGTTTGTATGCCCTGAGCTGCGTCGCGCAGCGCTAGATGTTCCATACGTATCGATTCGCCGCGAGAGAGTATGGCGGCCCGCTCGATGGCGTTCCTGAGCTGTCGCACGTTGCCCGGCCACGGCGCGCGGTCAAGCGCTACGGCCGCGTCTTCGCAGAGGCGCAATCCGGAGAAGCCCGGGCGTTTCCGTATGTCCTCGAGGAAGCGCTCTGCCAGGAGCAGCGCGTCGCCGGAGCGCTCGCGCAGGGGCGGGAGCACGACGGGGAAGACGCTCAGGCGATAATAGAGATCCTCGCGGAAGCTGCCCTCGCTTACCGCCTTGGCCAGGTCGACGTGGGTGGCGGCCACGATGCGCACGTCAGCGCGTATGCTCCGTTCGCCGCCTACGCGCTCGAACGAGCCCTCCTGCAGTATGCGCAGGAGCTTAGGCTGCAGTTCCATGGGCAGGTCGCCTATCTCGTCCAGGAAGAGGGTGCCGCCGTCGGCCAGCTCGAAGCGGCCTTTCCTGGTGGCGAGGGCGCCGGTGAAGGCGCCTTTCTCATGCCCGAAGAGCTCGCTTTCCGCGAGGCTCGGCGCGAGCGCTGAGCAGTTTACCGCTATGAAGGGCCGGCCGGCGCGCTGGGAGAGCCGGTGCACGCTACGCGACGCCAACTCCTTGCCCGTGCCGGTCTCGCCGAGCACGAGGACGGGCAGTTCGGTATCGGCGACGAGCCTCAGGGCTTCCAGCGCCTTAAGCCAGGCGCCTGAGCTGCCTATAAGGCCCGCTATGGGCTCGTAGCCGGGCGCGAACAGGGCGTTCCGTTCGCGCACGAGCTCTGCGTTGGCCCGCTCGAGTTCGGTCTTTTCGTCGGACTGCACGAGGCTGAGGGATATAAGCTTGGATATGGTGGCGATGAAGCGCAGGAGGCCCGGCGAGAAGCGATTGCATTGGCGGTGATCCAAGGTGAGGAGGCCGATGCGCTTCGTGCCCAGGCTTAAGGGAGCGACCAGGCAGGAGTGACCGTGCGGCAGGTCCAGTACCCCTTCATAGCTGTCTATATGCTCTTCCGCCTCGTCGAAGAGATGAGGCTCTCCGCGTTCGAGTATGCGGGCCAAGTCCCTGCGGCCGCTCAAGGCTATGGCATGCGTGGCGAGCCTGGCGCTGGCCAAAGGTCCCGCCGCCTTGCGTACGCGTAGCGTATCCTCGCTATCTAGGCCCAGCACCACCGCGAGCTCATAGTCCACGAGATCGCCCAGCGCGCTGAGGATCAAATCAAGCGTGCCTTCCGGATCAAGCCTCGGTACCGAAATATCAGTGTTCAACGACATATCGGTGATTATAGGCTTTCATAGGGGCGGGGGCAAGGGCTCCGATTGCGCCGCGTGCCGAAGGAAACCAAAAAAACATTGGTAGCGCGGCGGAACCCGCCCATAAACGGCCCCAACGAAGCTCACTTAGGTCTTTCTAACTATCTTCACAGGAAAACTTTAAGTTGGCATGCCTCTTGCTTTACAGATAATGAACGAAACGTAAAACTTTTTAGGAGGATACTATGGATCAGGTTCAGGACAGCGTACAAATCAGCATGCCCCGCATCGGCGATAAGGCGCCGGCGTTTAAAGCGGTGACCACCCAAGGCGAGATCGATTTTCCCAAGCAGTACGAAGGCAAGTGGGTCATACTTTTCAGCCACCCCGCGGACTTTACCCCGGTATGCACCTCGGAATTCATGACCTTCGCCAAGCGGGAGCCGGAATTCGACGCGCTTAATACCAAGCTCGTAGGCCTCTCCGTGGACGGCCTCTACAGCCACATAGCCTGGCTGCGCACTATCAAGGAAAAGATCGAGTATAAGGGCATGAAGGACGTCGAGGTGAAGTTCCCCCTTATCGAGGATATCACCATGGACGTTGCCAAGAAGTACGGCATGATCCAGCCCGGAGAGTCCAATACCAAGGCCGTGCGCGCCGTCTTCGTTATCGATCCCAAGGGCATCATACGCACTATCATTTATTATCCTTTAAGCGTGGGCCGCAATTTCGACGAGCTCGTGCGGGTAATCCAGGCCCTCCAGACGGCCGACGCGTTCAGCATAGCCACCCCCGCGGACTGGCGGCCCGGCGACGACGTGATCGTGCCCCCCGCCGGCTCCTGCGGCGTGGCCAAGGATCGCATGGACGGAAAAGACGCCGGCGTTACCTGCCATGACTGGTTCTTCTGCACCAAGAAGATAGCAAAGGACGAAGTGCTCTCCAAGATTCAGAAAAAGTAGGGCTTAAGTCGGCTTGCGATAGCCAAAGCCACTCAAGTAGCCGTCCCGCCGATCAACGGCGGGACGTTTTTATGCGGCGGCGTTCGATCTCTAAAGCGTGGCTTCATTTTTGCCGGTCAGCCATGCAATCCCCGCGATGGCTTAGGGTAGCTTCATAAGCCCGCTTACGAGCCCTAGCCCTTGACCGCGCCCATGGTCAGGCCCTTAACCACGTATTTCTGGAATATCATCGTAAGAATGATAGCCGGGGCCATGATGGTAACCGCGGAAGCCATGACCCCGCCCCAGTCCACTTC
>JBGSKZ010000688.1:0-1339 GCA_041741035.1 Treponematales bacterium | reverse complement strand
CGGAGCGCCTCGCCGGCCGTAATGGCCAGGGTATCGGTAACCCCCGGGCGCCAAGCCACTTCCAGGAGCCAGGACCAGCCGTCAAGGTCGCCGTCGGAGGCGGCAGGCCCGTCCATGCGCAGGCTCTGCACCACGGGGTCTGAAAAGACCAGGCGCGCCCGGTCCGGAGACACAGGCGCGCCTGGCATAAAGACGTCGACGACCGCGACGCGTAGGGTTTCCCCTAAACGCCTGCTTAGCTTTGCGCCGAGGCTCGCGGCCCGGCCGTCCAGCGCCGTATCGGCGTAACGTACTTCTATGCGCATGATTGCCCCGTATCCTAGCAAAAGCGGGGCTTAGCTTCAAGCGCCTAGTAGATGAGCCGTATATCTTCCACCTGGGCGCGGTGCCGCATCTTCACGTAGAGGGCCCCGGACGCCCGCTTGAAGAAATAGCCCGAGGCGTTGTAGGTCTCGAAACCCGCGTCCATATTATAGTTGAGGCCGTAGAGCTGTATGAGCTGGAAGGGCTTGACCCCGTATACGACCACGTAATGGGAATAGCCGGCTGGAAAGTCGATGCTATAGGTGACGAGCTCATTGCTGGCCTGCAGGGAGAAGCCGGCGGCGCAGGTCCAGGCCCAGGCGCCGGGGCCGAGGTCCTTGAAGAAGCTGATGGCGCGCGGCAGGAAGGGCGACTCGGCGATGAGCCCATAGAGTTCGGGAGCCTGAATTCGAAGGCCCGAGGGCACGACTACGCCGTCGCGCACGGTGAACGAGCGGGGCAGCGAGCCGTCCGAAGCCGCCGTGTCCAGTATGGACTTGATGATGCTCTGGCCCATGCCTATGTACACGGACTTGTTCGTGGCCCTGCCCAGCCTGATGAGCGTGTACCCTAATTCAAGCCCGGCCAGGGTATCGGCCTGCCCGTCGGTTCCGGTAAGCAGGTAGAAGCCGGATTCCGCGCGCCGTATGGCCGGCGCCACCACCCTATCGGCCGTATCGAGTATGCGCGCGAAGGGATTCTTATCCTCCGGCAGGTAGGAACGCAGATCCACGTAGGCCTGGAGCAGGCGCCCGGCATTCACGACGCCGATATTCGAAAAGTCGGCCGAGCCCGCGAAGGCCATGGCCTCCTGGGCAAGGGCGTAGGGCGAGCGGTCAAAGAGCATGGGGATGATGCCCGGTTCATAGAAGAGCTCGGAAGACTTGGCGAGCAGCCTGCGCTCCGCCTCCTTGGTGGAAGCGAGGCCGGCGGCCTCGAATTCAGCCATGGCCGCGCTCGTGCGCCCGGCGAAGGGCACCGAACGCCAGCTTATCTTATCCAGGTAGCGGCTGCGGGCCTGGGCCACCAGGGCGGC
>JBGSKZ010000687.1:0-5136 GCA_041741035.1 Treponematales bacterium | reverse complement strand
GCTTGACGCTGAGGCCTGGCTCAAGCCCGCGGGGGCCTTGAGGGGTCTGGCGGGGGCATCGGCCTTGGCCGCATCGGCCTTGGAGGCGGGAGCAGCGGGCTGGTCGGGGGCTATGATGTTGTTGTTGTTCTTATCCTTGCCGGGGAAGAATATGGTTCGCACCTTGGCGTCCAGTTCCGCGTAGAGTTCGGGATTCTGCTCGAGGTTGAGCTTTACGTTGTCCCTGCCCTGGCCGAGCTTCTCGTCGCCGTAGGCGTACCAGGCGCCCTTCTTGTCTATGATGCCGCACTTGACCGCGGCGTCCACGAGGCCGCCTGAGGCCGATATGCCCTTGCCGAACATGATTTCCATCTCGACGCGGCGGAAGGGCGGCGCTACCTTGTTCTTCACCACCTTCACCCGCACCTTGTTGCCTACGGCTTCCTCGTCGCCCTTCTCTATCGTCTCGATGCGGCGCACTTCGAGGCGCACCGACGCGTAGAATTTGAGGGCGTTGCCGCCGGTGGTCGTTTCGGGGTTGCCGAACATGACGCCTATCTTCATGCGTATCTGGTTGATGAATACCAGTATGGTCTTGGACTTGCCTATGGTGCTGGTGAGCTTGCGCAGGGCCTGGCTCATGAGCCTGGCCTGGAGGCCCATGTGGGAGTCGCCCATGTCGCCCTCAATCTCGGCCTGGGGCGTGAGGGCGGCCACGGAGTCTACGACGATGATGTCCACGGCGCCGGAGCGCACGAGGGATTCGGCTATCTCAAGGGCCTGCTCGCCATTGTCCGGCTGGGATACCCACAGCTCGTCGGTATTTACGCCCAGGTTCTTGGCGTACACCGGATCCAGCGCGTGCTCGGCGTCTATGAAGGCGGCTATGCCGCCCTTTTTCTGGGCCTCGGCTATGGCGTGGAGGGCCAGCGTGGTCTTGCCCGAGGATTCCGGGCCGTATATCTCGATAATGCGGCCGCGGGGATAGCCGCCCACGCCCAGGGCCTCGTCGAGGAGTATGGAGCCCGAAGGCACCGCTTCTATGCCCAGGGCGTTTTTGTTATCGCCCAGCTTCATGAGCGAGCCGGTGCCGTACTGTTTTTCTATGTGGAGCCTCGCGGCCTCCAGCGCCTTGAGTTTTTCGTCGCCCGTGCTGGGCGTGCCTTCGGTCTTGGCCATATGCTGTATCCTCCTGGAGCTTTATACGCGGGTAGAGCGCATGGCGCTTGCGCCATCGCGGCGTTTACGCCTGCGCGGCGTCAACGGCCTATCCAGAGCACTATACCCTCTGCGGCGCTCTTTGTCACCGTTTTCGTAATGCTTCCATGGGGTCGAGGGCGGCGGCCCTGCGGGCGGGCAGCAGCGCGGCCAGGAAGGAGAGCAGTATGGCCGCGGCCACCACGAGGGCAAGCTCGCGATACTGCAGGGTAATGGGTATGGTTTCCAGATAGTAGGCGGGATCGAGTATGCGGTAGGGCTCGGGGCCGGCCGCGCCGCCCAGGAAGGCGAGCGCGCTCCGCGCGGCGTTAGCCAGGGCCTCTATGCCCGACAGTATCTCGTTGATGCGCGTGGCGCAGAGCAGCCCGCCGGCGGCCCCCACCAGGGCTCCGGCGGCGCCGAGCAGGGCCCCTCCCAGGGAGAAGGTCCTGGCCAGGTCGGCTGGCTGGGCTCCCAGGCTCTTGAGTATGGCTATTTCCTGGCTGCGCTCCAGGACGAGGGTGGTAAGGGCGCTCGATACGTTTACCGCGGCCACCGCCACGGTCATGGCCATGATCAAGAGGAGCATGGTGCGCGTGCTGGACAGCGACTCGAAGAGGTTGCGCTCGAGCTCCTTCCAGGGATAGAGGGCGAAGCCGTCCGGCAGGCTTTCCTCGGCCGCCTTGGCCGCCGCGTCGGGCTCTTTGAAGGGGTCCCCCGCCTTGATGCCTATGAAGCTGCGCGAGCTTTCCTTTTGGAGGAGGCGCGCGGCGGAAGCCTGGTTCACGAATAGCCACTGCGCGTCCAATTCGCGGTAGCCGGCGGACACGATGCCGCGTACGGTCAGGATCGCTATGCGCGGGCTCAGCTGCCCGTCGGCGCGCTTGCGTACCGTTATCAGGTTAAGGCTGTCGCCCGGCTCAAGTCCCAGCTTTTTGGCCAGGGCGGAGCCGACGAGGGCGTCGTTAGGACCCTCGAAACGGGCCTCGCCCGCCTCCAGGCTTAAGTAGGCGGCCGTGGCGGGATTATCCAGGAAGCCCTGCTCCACGGCCCGTATGGCCGCGCCTTCGCGCTGGCCGCCGGCGAAGGCCACGCCCACCGACTGGGTCTCTATCCAGGCGCCCTCTATGCCCGGCGCCTCGCGGAGCGCGTCCCTGGCCTCCTCGAGGCCGGCCTGGCCGCCGTAAGCGTGGGCTTGGGCATGGTAGGTGCCCAATTCCACGTAGCGCGCGCTTATGCCCTGTATCATGCCGTCCGCCACCTGCATGACGGTAAGGAGGGGCACGAGGCTTAAGCCTATGCTGAGCACGGCGCCGCGCAGGGCCTTGCGCGCCTGGTCGCGCCGGCCGGCGCTATCCTCCTTGCCCGCGAGCAGGCGCAGGGCTATGAACGCGATGGAGCGCGCCTTCATAGGGCTGTTAGTATCCCGTCGCTCAGGTGGTAGCGATTCTGCGCCCTGTCGGCCAGCCTGGCGTCGTGGGTGACGATGAGGAGGGTGGCGCCGCGCTCCTTTACGATGGAAAAGAGCAGGTCTTCCACGGCCTTGGCGTTGGCCTCGTCGAGGCTGCCTGTAGGCTCGTCGGCGAGGACGATGGCCGGGTCGTTGATGAGGGCCCTGGCTATGGCCACCCTCTGGCGCTCGCCGCCGGATAGCTTGGATGGGGTGTGGCCGAGCCTGTCGCCCAGGCCCACGGCTTCCATAAGCGGCCTGGCCTTGGCTTCCGCCTTGGTGCGGTCCCCGCCGAGCATGAAGGCGGGAAGCATGACGTTCTCCAGGGCGCTGAAATCCTTAAGGAGGTAGTGTGATTGGAATACGAAGCCCACCGCGCGCGCGCGGAAGCGGGCCAGCTCGTCCTCGCCCGCCGCGCCTATGTCCACGCCGCTTACCACGACGCTGCCCGAGCTGGGCTTATCGAGGCCGCCGAGTATGGACAGGAGCGTGCTCTTGCCGCAGCCGCTGGGGCCGGTAATGGAGGAGCTTACGCCGCCCTCGAGCTCGAAATCCACGCCCTTGAGTATTTCCAGGACTTCCGCCTCGGTTTTGAAGAGCTTGCGGAGAGCGGCGCAGCGCAGTACCGGATCATTCATTGCGTAATACCTCCGAGGGCAGATAGGAGCTCAGTCGCGCGCTGGCTGCCCAGGCCGCGGCCAAGGCCGATAGCGCTCCGCACAGGGTTATGAACGCGAGTTCCGCGGGAGGCAGGCTCACCGGCACGTCGGCCAGGTAAAACAGCTCGGGAGAGAAAAAGCGGAAGCCCCCCTCCTCGCCTACCAGCGAGGCGAGGAAGGCGAGGAGGCTCTCTATCCCCGAGAAGAAGGCGTTGACGTTGTAGGCTATGGCTAGGCCGAGCGCCAGGCCCAGGAGAGCGCCGCCCGCGCCCGCGAGGCTGCCGTTGAGCAGGAATATGAGCCGTACGGCGCCCGGCTTGCCTCCGAGCGCCTTGAGTATGGCTATCTCCTCCATGCGGCCGTACACGGCCTTGCGCATGGCGTGGAAGATATTGACGCCCACGACGATGAAGATAAGGCCTACCAGGGCCATCATGATGCCCTTTTCCATGCGGAGGGCTCCGAAAAAGGCGCGGTTATAGGAGCGCCAGCTTTCTATGCCCGCGGGGTCGAAGCCTTCGGCTTCCAGGGCGCGGCGGACGGCTTGGTCGTCGTAGCGCTCATCGAGCTTTATGCCCAGCATGGGGAGCTCTCCCCGCGTCAGCCCGGCCGCGCTCGAGGCGGGCAGGAAGGACAGCCCCGCGTCGAAATCGTAGAAGCCGGTATGGAATACCCCCCCTACCCGCAGCGGTACCAGGGAGGAGCTTATGCCCTCGTCCTCATCGGCGCTTACCGACAGTATGTCGAGGGTATCGCCCTCGCGGAGGTTGAGCCGCCTGGCCAGCTCGGAGCCTATGACTATGCCTCCATCGGCGCTGAAGCCGCCGCTGCGGTACTCGAGCGAGGCAATGGCGGGATCGAGCGCGGGGGCGTCGTCGGGTATGACCTTGATGCGGAGGCCTTCGGTCCTGCCCCGCCCGTTGACGGCCATGCTGCGCAGGTCGATAAAGGGCAGGGCCGAGGCCACGCCCCGCGCGGTCCTGGCCCTGGCAGCAGCTTCCTCTATGTCGAGCGCGGCGGGCTGGACCCGCAGGTGGTAGCTGTCCAGTTCCAGCACCGCGTCGATGAAGCTGAACTGGAAGCCGTTCATTACCCCAACGATGACGATGAGCGCCGTAACGCCTATGGCTATGCCCGCCGCCGAGGGACGCAGCGAAGGCCCCGCGCTCGCTCCCGGGCTGAACCAGCGCCTGGCTATAAAGCCTATCCAGCGGCCTTGCGCCATTTAAAAGACCCTCTCGCGCACGACCGTGCCGCCTTGTATGATTTCTTCCCTGTATTTCTTGCTTTCGCGAAAATACACGCGGGCGAAGAGCAAGCCGCCGTCGTAATGCTCCTCCACGTAATTTCCCGGGGCGCTCCAGGACCTTACGAGCTCAGGAAGCCCGTCCCGGACGCGCCGCTCCGATAACAGGCTGCCGTCTTCGGCGTAGCTTCGTTCCTCTAGGAGCGTATGGACGCCGCCGGCGGCGTGCTCTTCGCGGGCTATGGAAAGGAGGCGGCCCCCGCCGTCGTAGGCGCGGCGTTCGGCTGAGCGTAGCCGCCCTCCCTCATAGGCCTCCTCGAGGCTAAGGCGGCCGCTTTCGTCGTAGCTCTCCCGGACGAGGGTCTTGAGCCGCATATCCTCGCGCTCGATGGAAACTAGGCCGGTATCGGCCCAGCTACGCGTCTCGACGGCTAGGAGTTCGTTCCCCTCGTAGAGCTCTACCCGGGAGAGCCTGCCCTCGGCGCTATAATAGCGCAGCATGAGCCGGCCGCCTTCCTCCGTCCACATGACGCTGCCCGCTCCGGCGCGGAGCTCTCCCGAGCCGCCCGCCTCGAGGAGCCGGCCGTCGGGCGCGTAGAGCGCGC
>JBGSKZ010000686.1:0-3635 GCA_041741035.1 Treponematales bacterium | reverse complement strand
CGTGGGCGCCAGCTCCGTAGGCCTTGCCGTCCCAGAGACCTATCCATACATCGTCGGGCAGGATGAGGCGCCGACGCGTAGCGCCTTTTTCGAGTACCGGGTACACGGCCAGGTCGCGGCCTAAGAGATAGGCCTTATCCTTGTCTCCGCCGAAATCCCCCGTATAATGGAAGAAGAGCGGCCGCATAAGCGGCAGGCCGCGGCCGGAGGCTTCCCTGCCCATGGCCTCCAGGTAGGGCTTGAGCGCCGCGTGTATGCGGGAAAACCGGGCCACCGCCCGCATGGTTTCGTCGTCGGAATCGAATTGCCAGTTCGCCTCCGGACGGTTGCCTTCATGGCTGCGCATGACCGGAGAGAAGGCGCCCAGCTCCAGCCAGCGCAGGAAGAGTTCCTTGCTTCGCGACATGCGCGGTAGGGTGGTGTAGCCGCCCACGTCGCTATGGCAGAGCGCCATGCCGCTCATGGCCAGGTAAAGGCTCGCCCGCACGACCGAGCCTATGCCGTAGTCGTCGCTCCAATCCACGTGCTGGTCGCCGTTCCACGCCAGGGTGGTACAGGCCGACGAGCCCGAGTAGCCTGAGCGGGTAAAGAAGCAGGCCTGCCCGAGCAGCCCCGCCTCTTCTATGGCTTCCCGGTTGAGGCGCGCCCAGAGCACGGGCCAGCGGTTGTGCCATTCTGCCCCCGAGCCGCCGTGCAGCAGCGCATCGGCGGGCAGGTATTCTCCGAAGTCCGCCATCCAGCCCAGCATGCCTATGCCTATGAGCTCCTCTTTGATGATGCCTTTGTACCAGGCGTAGGCTTCGGGCTTGGTAAGGTCGACGATGCCGAAGGGGAAGCTCGTGGCCTTGGTAAGGTAGGTCGAGCCGTCCGGCTTGAGGGCGAGATGCCCCAGCGTGGCGGCCTCGGCGAACATGGCGCCGTCCTCGCAGAGATAGGGGTTTATATAGCCCATGAAGGCCAGGCCCCGGCCGCGCCATTCCCCTATGCGCCGGGGAAGCTCCGGGTATAGGCTCCTGTCCCAGCGATAGTCCCAGCGCAGCTGCTTACCGAAGTAGGTGAGGCGCTGGCCTTCCCAGTCCTGGGCCCATATGCCGCAAATGGCGGCGCCTGCATCGCGCAGCTTCGTCGCCTTGGCGTCGCAGGTATCGCAGCCGTCCTGTATGCCCAGTATCATGCCGTCGTGCATCCAGGAGGGCAGCTCAGGCTGCCTGCCAAGGAGGGCCGAGAGCTTCTCAATAAGCGCGGGGTAGCCGTCGCCTAGGCCTATGAGCAGCCGCCCGGGCGGGCTGTGAAAAAGGAGGCGGTGCCTGTCCTTCCCGCGGAAATCGAAGAGAGCGTGGGCGTCGGCGTCGGCGTGGCAAAAATAGCCGGCCGAGGAGACGAAGCTTGGCTGGGGGTGGTAGCTGCTGTAGCGGCTGAAGGCCTTGACGCGGGGCTTTATGCCTAGGGCGAGCGAGAGCACCTTGAGCACGGCGTCCACGGTGCCTATGTGCTCCTCCACCCATATACGCACTTTCTGGCCGCGCAGGTTAAGCCGGGTAAAGTGCTCGCCGCAGCCATAGATACGCTCGTGGGCGTCGGCAGGCAGCTCGAGGCGTATGGCTAAGCCCGGCTCGGCGTCCCTCAGGCTTAAGCTGAGGAGGCCATCGGCCTCGCTGGCCACGAGGGCGATAGCGCGCCTGCCGTCGCTGAAGCGCAGGGTCAGGCCTTCTTCTGAGCTCTCCACGGCCAGCGCGCGCAGGGGAGCGAGCCGCGAGCGGTCTCGTATATGGAATTTGCCCTTGAAGAGCGAATAGTCGAGGGCGGCTGCGCCGGCGAAGAGGCAGGGCCGCTTCGCGCTATGGCGCAGCACCGCGCGGCCGTTGAAATAGAGGCTCCGCCCGTCAGCGTCTTCCCTCGCTTCTATCATGGCCGCCCTCCTCGGTTTATGGCATAGTCAGCTAAAGTATGAATCCATGACGAGATCGGCCGCCCCGCGCAGCGCCAGCGCGTCGTTATAAGCGCGCGCGTAGAAGGCCGTGGCGTCGCTGTCGAAGCCCGAGGGATGGGCCTGCAGATCCCTCTGCACGGCCGCGCTGAGCCCCTCGGCCAGTTCGCGCGTGGCGGCCACGAAGAGAAAGGCCTTCGGGCTGTAGAGCCTGGCCATGGTGCGCGTGGCGGCCGCTAGGTAGGGCGCGGCGGCGGCGTATACCCGGCAACGCTCGTCGTTATCTATGGCCGCCGGGCCGTTGAAAAGCCAGTGGCCCCTGCCGAGATTGGACTGGTCGCAATGGGACAGCTGCGCTTCGAGGCAGCCCCGGGCGCCGCATACGCAGGCTTCCCCGTCGGGCTGTACCACCACATGGCCGGTTTCTATCGTATTGCCGTCGGAGGCCAGGTGCGCCCTGCCTTCGCTTACGAAGGAACCGTTCACGCCCGAGCGGAGGAGGAACATGAACAAGGCATCCGCTCCCGGCAGCTCCCCGTAGCGCGATTCAGCCAGCGCGATGATCGAGCAGTTATTATGGAGTTGTACGGGCAGGTCCAGTTTTTCCTCGAGCGCTTTCGCGAGGGGGAAGCCGCGCATGCCCGCTATGCGCGAGTAGAAGGCGACGCTGCCAGAACGCACGTTCACCTGGCCGGGAGCGCCTACGCCCATGCCCAATATGCGGGAACGGTCTATGCCCGCGGCGCTTACCATATCCTCGGTCTGCCGCCACAGGGTATCCACCACGGCCTCCGCGTCGATGGCGGCGGTGAGGTTTTGCTGGCTGCTGGTAAGCAGCTCGCCTTGAAAGTTGAAGAGGCCTATGCTTACCCGGTCAAGCCAGAATTCCGCCCCCAGGCAGTACAGGGCGTCGGGCCGCACGCCATAGCATATGCGGGGCCTGCCTTTTTTCGCCTCTTCCTGCTGTTCGGCGCAGGCGGGTAGGGCGTTGATGAAGCCCTCGGCCTCGAGGCTGGAGAATATGCGGAACATGGTGGGAGCGCGCAGGCCGGTGGCCTGTACCGCCTCGGCCTGGGAAAGGCCCTTGGGATAAGCCTTGCGTATGAGCTTGAGCACTATTTTAGCATTGCGCTCGCGCACGTCGGCGCTACGCAAGGGATTATCGTTCCTCGTCATGTAAGGCGATACTAAACCATAGAACGCGTTTGGCGCAACGACGTTCCGCGCCCGTAAGGGCTAAGGGCCTAAAAAAGCCGCCGGAAGCGGGTTCCGGCGGCGAAAAACTCAGGAACTAAGGCCTATTGAAGCACGTTCAGGCCCGCGAAGGGTTGGAAGGTATAATTCTTGCCGGCCTCAAAGACGAACTCCATCTGAATCTGGAAAGCGCCCGTTACCAGCTTTACGGTACGTTTGCCCGCCTGCACCTGGCCCTTGAAGTCCTTCTGGGCCACCCCGTCTATAAAGAGCCGTATCTGGCTCCAGGGGTTGCCGCGCATATCGGGGTTGAGCACTGATTCGGGTATCTCGAAGCTGTAGTTCGCCATGATGGGCTGGAGGGTGGGGGTAACGGTAGTGCCGCCTCCGCCAACGGTGATCTGCATGCTCAGGTCCATATAGCCCGCCAGGCGTACGGTCAGGGTGTAGGTACCCGGGGCGATCTGCACGGTGAAGGGGTTGCTGCCGGCCTTGCCGTAGCTCACGCCGTTCA
>JBGSKZ010000685.1:0-1101 GCA_041741035.1 Treponematales bacterium | reverse complement strand
GGCAGCCGCTCCCGCGCCGGCTCCAACTCCGGCTCCCGCGCCAGCCCCAGCCCCGGCGGCCGCGGCTACCCAAGCAGGCGGCGTTCAGCATAAGATTCGCTGGGGGGATACCCTGTGGGACATATCGATAGCCTATTACCGTACGCCCTGGCTGTACGGCAAGATCGCGAAGGCGAACAACATAAAGAATCCGGACCTCATCATATCCGGCACCACGATACTCATACCGCCCCGCTAAGAATCTTTAATACGGAGTACGTAGTGAGCTACCGTAACGCGGGCCCGCGCAATGCGCGCCCGCGCTTTTTTTTAGCCTCTCTCGCGTGCGGCGCCGCCTTCGCCCTCTGCGTTTTATCTTCCTGCGTAGGCGACCGCATACATGGTTTGTCCGAGCGGGAATGGCGCGCCGCCCTGGCCTCCGGCGCCGCTTTGCCCATACCGGAGGGCCATAGCCCCAACGCCAAGGCCCTGCAGAGGCTCGGCCCCGGGGCGCTCCTCTTCCTCTCCATGCACGCGGAAAGCCAGGGCAAGGCGGAGCTGCGTATCGAACTCCTGCGGGAAGCCGTTAAGCTGGAAAGCGGCATGTATCAGCGCCGGGCGGCGGAGCTTTTGGCCGAGGCGCTGGCCAAGGCCGACTCCCGCGAGGAGCTCCTGCGCTTCGCGCGGAGCGACGGGGGCAGCCTCTTACCGCCGGCCAAGCGCCTCAATATTGAAAGCTCGGCCTCGTTCGCCCTTGGCCGGACGGGAGAAGCCCTGCGCGGCCTGGAAGCGCTGCGCGGCGAGCTTGGCGCCGCCTCCGCCATAGACGCAAGCTTCCTGGCGCTGGCAGTCGAACTGGGCATAGCCGCTAAAAGCCCGGGCTGGCCCGCTGATTTCCGCGCGCTCCTAGCCCTAGATGTCGATGAGCGGGCCGCGAAGGCCATGCTCAAGGCCGCGAGCTCCCTGAGGGCCGCCGAGGCCGATACGCGCAGGTCCATAAGCGAAGCGGATTTACTCCTCGCCGAGGCGCGGGGCCTATCGGCGAGCAGGGATTACGGCGCATCGGTGCTGGCCTTCAGGCGCTACGCCGCGCTTAACGCCCCAAGCGCCTCAGGCGCTCCC
>JBGSKZ010000684.1:0-3163 GCA_041741035.1 Treponematales bacterium | reverse complement strand
GGCCTGGAACTCGGCCGCGCCTTGAAAACGCGGCCGCAGACCCGGAACTCGGCCGCGGGCTGAAGGCGCGGCGGCGAAAGAAGGGAAGCACTATGGCTAAACGGGACGATTTTTATCCAGACTGGCACGAGGCGGAAGCGCCGGCCGGGAGCTTCAGGTCCATACTCAAGTGGGGAGACCCCAACGAGTACAAGCATCCGAACCGCAAGCTCTACCGGCTCATGAAGGAGCGCTTCAAGCTCGACGACGCCTGGTTCAAGGAGAAGCGGCACATGGGTTTAGGCCCCGTGCCCGATAACGCGCCTTGCCGGCTTAAGCCGGACCATGTCGCTGCGCTCTCCGCCATCGTGGGGGAGGGCAACGCCCACGCGGACACCTACAATCGCCTGCGCGTGGGCTACGGCAAGACAATGGCCGACCTCATGCGCCTGCGCTATGGCGTCATCGAGAATATACCCGACCTGGTGCTTTGGCCGCGCAATCGCGACGAGCTGCGGGCCATCGTGGATTATTGCGAGGCCAACGCCATACCCTTGTACGTGTACGGCGGGGGCTCCTCGGTGTCGCGGGGCGTCGAGGCGGTGCAGGGCGGCGTTACCCTGGACATGCGCGTGCACTTGAAGCGCGTGCTCGCCTTCGACGAGCGCAACCAGACCATACGGGTGGAGGCGGGCATGAGCGGCCCCGAGCTTGAGCGCCTGCTCCGCGACGCTCCCAACGCCCTGCAGGCTACGCGGCCCTATACCGCTGGGCACCTGCCGCAGAGCTTCGAGTATTCGGTGGTGGGCGGCTGGACCGTAACGCGCGGCGCAGGGCAGAATTCCACCTACTACGGCAAGATCGAGGATATCGTGCTGTCCCAGGACTATGTATGCCCGCGCGGCGTGGATATACGCACCCAGGACTTTCCCGCGGCGGCGAACGGCCCCGACGTGGACCAGATCATGATGGGCTCGGAAGGCTGCTTTGGCGTGCTCTATGCCGTCACCCTCAAGCTCAGGAAATACCTGCCCGCCAATACGCGCCGCTTCTCCTTCATATTCAGGGACTGGGAAAGCGCCAAGGATGCCTGCCGCGACATCATGCAGGGGGAATTCGGCTTTCCCAGCGTGTTCAGGCTTTCCGACCCCGAAGAATCCGACGTAGCCCTGAAGCTCTACGGGGTGGACGGCACGCCCCTCGATGCCTTTATGCGGCTATGCGGCTACGCCAAGGGCGAGCGCTGCCTTATGCTCGGCACGGCCGACGGCGAGGCGGGCTTCTCTTCCCACGTTAAGCGCATGGTCAGGCGCATAGCCAGGAAGCACGGCGGCATGTATACCACGGGCCTAGTCGAGCGCTCCTGGGAGCATGGCCGCTTCCGCGACCCCTACATGCGGGAGGACCTGCAGGACTACGGCATCATGATAGACACCCTGGAATGCTCGGTGAACTGGTCCAACCTGGAGGCCGTCCATACCGGCGTGCGAGCCTACTGCCATTCGCGGCCCGATACCATTTGCATGACCCATATGTCCCACTTCTATCCGCAGGGCTGCAATCTCTACTTCATCTTCATAGCCAAGATGGACAGCCTGGACGAGTACCTCGCCTACCAGAGAGGCGTGCTGGACAGCATACAGGAGCACGGCGCCAGCATGAGCCACCACCACGGCATAGGCAAGGCCTTCGCCCCCTGGCTCGAGGGCGACGTGGGAACGGATATCATGGAGCTGTTCAAGGCCCTAAAGCGGCATTTCGATCCCAAGGGTATCCTGAATCCGGGAGGCACACTGGGCCTGGACCTTGCTGACGCGCAAAAGCGCTTCATGAAAAAGCGCCAGGCCTAGACCTAGCCCCCGCGACGGGCTCAGAGGGGCTTTGTCGGCCGGCGCGGCGATCGGTCCTTAACGCAGGAAGCGTATGCCTATATCCGGGCAGTCGCTGGCGTAGAGCATGGCCTGATAGCGCAGGCGGAAATCGAGGGCGTCGCCGGGTTTTAGCGCCCGCGCGCAGTCCGTCACGTCGCATATCAGGTGGTCGCTGGAGCCGCCTATCGGCTCGACGCCGGGCTCTACGGGTATCAGCGCTTCGTATTTGCCGAAATCCCGCTTGCCCGCGCCCAGGATGGCGCGGAGGCGCGGGCCGCGGTCCTCGTAGCGGGGCGTTTCGCCGAAAGCGTCCACGTTTATCGTGCCTATGGGGTGGGAGGGCTTCTCCCGAACTTCGAGCAGCTCGGCCCGCAGCGTGAAGGCGCCGTCGCGCACGCCCGGCGGCGAGCAGGAAAAAAAGCTCGGCAGGTCCAGGGCCGTCAGTATGCCTTCGCCCACGCGTAGGTCGCTTATCCCCGCGGGCATGCCGCCGTTCACGAGGAGCGGCAGCGAGGAGGTGGCCCCGCCCGATACGATGGGCAGGCTCCTGCCCAGGCTTTGTTCGAGGCGGCGCGCCGTGGCTACCAGGGCGCCTAGGTTTTCCGCGCTCGCCTGTATGGCTCCGTAGCAGCCGAGGTTGACGCCGACGCCCAGGAGCTCGAGGCTCGGCATCGATCTTTCTACCTCCACGGCCGCCGCCTCCAGCTCCGCCGGGTCGAACCAGCCCTCCCTAAGGTCGCCCAGGTCCTGCATGAGCACGACGCCGTGGCGCTTGCCCCGCGCCCCGCCGGCCCGCTCCGCGGCGTCCGCCATGAGCCTGAGCGTGGCTAGCTCCGACTGGAGGCTCAGGTCGGCATAGGCCGCCGTCGCGTCGACCTCGCTAGGCCCCGGCGTTCGCAGGAGGAGCAGGGGCAGCCCTATGCCCTCTTCGCGCAGCCTCTTCAACTGCTTGAGCCTGCTCGATCCCAGGCGCGCGCAGCCTCCCCTGGCCATGGCTTTGGCCACCTCAGGCAGGCCCGACGCCCCTTTGACCACGCCGGTAAGCGCTATGCCCTGCCCGGCGCAGAGCGCGGAAACGGCGCGCGCGTTCTCCTCTATGAGCCCTAGGTCCACGATGAGCAGCGGATAAGATGTGGCTTCGTAGGGCAGGTCTTTATTCATGGCGCTATCGCTCCTTCGCCGCGGCGCTTGCTTATGCTGTCCGGCGTATGTCGCCGCGCCATGCTAGCATGGCCGGGCGCCGGCGGGGTCTCTACGCTCAAGCCGGGAAGCGCAGGCTGAACCTAGAGCCGCCCGAGCTCGCCGCGACAAAG
>JBGSKZ010000683.1:0-9217 GCA_041741035.1 Treponematales bacterium | reverse complement strand
CGGCGACGAGGGCTGGAATCGGCGCATAGATAGGCAGATGGACATTGCTCGCTTCGCCGCGCGCTCCATAGAAGCCGACGCAGAGCTAGCCCTCGTGGAGAAGCCCCCGCTCATCAACGTATGCTTCGAATATCCGGGGGTATCCAGCGCCGCGCTCTGCGATTACTTGGATATGGAGGGCATAATGAAGATAGGCCACGGCGAGGCCAAGGGCCGCAGGGCCATACGGCTCGTGTGCGTAAACCCGGACATAAGCGAGGAACGCATACTCGCCCTGCTCGACGACATAAAGCGGGCCGCCAGGGCCCTCATCAAAAAGGAAGGCGACCAATGAATGACGATAAAGACAGCTTTGGCCTATACCCCCAGGACGAGCACAACCGTATACTACTAAGCAACGTGCATCCGGCGGGCTGGAAAAACCCCGAGCCCGCCGCCATGTACAACCTGGTGGTGCTGGGCGGCGGCACCGCCGGCCTCATTTCCGCCATAGGCTGCGCGGCCCTGGGCGGCAAGGTAGCGCTCATCGAACGTCATCTACTGGGCGGAGACTGCCTCAACGTGGGCTGCGTGCCTTCCAAGGCCCTCATACGCTCGGCGCGGGCGGCGCATCAGGCCGCTAACGCCCAGGCCTTCGGACTCTCCGCGCGGCAGCCTAGGCCCGAAGACTTCGCGGCAGTCATGGAACGGGTACGCAGGATACGCGCCGGCATAAGCGGCAACGACTCGGCCAAACGCTACGCGGAGCTGGGCGTGGACGTATTCCTCGGCGAGGGCAGCTTCCTAGACGGAAACTCAGTTCGGGTAGGCGGGGCTACCCTGCGCTTCCGCAAGGCCGTGATAACGGCCGGCGCCCGCTCCGCCACCCCGAGCATTCCCGGCCTGGCAGAGTCAGGCTACCTGACCAACGAATCCATATTCAACCTTACCGAGCTCCCGCGCCGCCTCGCCGTCATAGGCGCCGGGCCTATAGGCTGCGAGCTTGCGCAGTCCTTCCGCCGCCTGGGCTCCGAAGTGAGCCTTATAGAATTATACCGTTTCCTGCCGCGCGAGGATCAGGACGCGGTATCGCTCTTAGCGGAATCCTTTAAGCGCGATGGCATACGGGTTATGCTCGACACCAAACCCCTGCGCGTGGAACAAACGGCCACGGGCAAACGCATCGTATATACGGACGCAGGCGGGGAAGGCTCACTTGAAGTAGACGCCATACTCATAGGCGCCGGCCGGAAGCCCAATGTCGAAGGCTTAGGCCTTAAGGAAGCCGGAGTGGATTACGACGAACGCCTGGGCGTAAAGGTGGACGATTTCCTGCGCACGAGCAACCCGCGTATTTACGCGGCCGGCGATATATGCATGGCTTGGAAATTCACCCACGCCGCCGACGCCGCCGCGCGCATAGTCATACAGAACGCCCTCTTCGGCGGTAAGAAGCGCTTAAGCGCGCTTACCATGCCCTGGTGCACCTACACCGATCCTGAAGTGGCGCATGTGGGGCTTTACGAGGCGGAAGCGGCGGCCAAGGGCATAGACACGAGCGTTTTCAAGGTATCCATGGAGGAAAATGACCGCGCCTTGGCCGACGGCGAGGCTGAGGGCTTCGTGAAGGTTGTGGTAAAAAAGGGCACGGACCGCATACTGGGCGCCACGATAGTGGCCGCGCACGCGGGCGAGCTCATCGGAGAAATATCCACGGCGATGGCGGGCGGCTTGGGGCTTAAAGCCCTGGGCGATATCATCCACCCCTACCCCACGCAAGCCGACGCCATACGCCGCGTGGCGGGAGTCTATAATAGGACGCGCCTTACCCCGTTGGTTGCAAAACTGCTCAAATGGCTCTTAGCCAGGCAACGGGGCTAGGAAGGCCCTCCAGTCGTCCCTTGACCTGGCAGCGATGGAACATGCCTTATTGATGACAGGCCAAAGCGTCGCTTTGGTGCTTGCGGGATTTTTATTGACTATTCTTTTTATTTTTCCATTGTCCGGCTTGGCTTAAGCGGCTACAATCGTCGTACACCAAGCGAGGAGCACCGCATGATACGCCCTGCTATACGACGGTACTGGCCGCAATATACCTGGTCTAACGTTTATGCCATGATTAAGAATATGAAAGCGGAGCCGAAACGCTGCCTTGAACCGTTTCGCGACAAGCTGGTCGTGATTACGGGGGCTACGTCGGGCGTAGGCTATCACGCGGCAAAAAAATTCGCTTCAATGGGCGCGCGTATCCTTATGGTCAATAGGAGCGAGGAAAAATCCCAGAAGGTACAGCGCGAGATCAGCGGGGAGTTTGGCGTCGCTATCGACTATGTCATAGCGGATCTCTCTGTCCTATCCGATATACAAGCGGCGGGGGCTTTCCTTGCCCGGCTTGAAACGCCTATAGACGTGCTCATCCATAACGCGGGGCTCCACCTTGCTAAGCGCATGGAAACGCCCGACGGCTTTGAAGTTAATTTTGCCCTACACTACCTAGCCCCCTTCATTATTACTTCAATGCTCAAGGATAAATTCAAGAATGATAAGCGCGGGCGCATAATCTTCGTCGGCTCGGAAGGATACCGATTCGCCGCATGGGGCTTAGAATTAGACGACCTTCAGTGGGAAAAAAGACCATATTCCGGGCTCAAGGCCTACGGAGCCGGAAAGCTGGCCCAACTCTTGTCTATGCATATTTTCGCTCATTCATTGGCTCAGGATAACGTGACAATCAACGCCATGCATCCGGGTATGGTAAGGACGGAGACGGGCAAGGACAATGGAAAGTTCTATAAATGGTATAAAAAAAATATTATCGATAAAAACTCCGCTTCACCCGATATATCCGCCGAGGCGCTCTATTACCTTTCGGCGTCTCAAGAGCTGGAAGGTATAAGCGATAGCTTCTTTCACCTTACCACAAAGGAGGAACTCAGCCCTCCGGCTCGAGACCTCGAAGCAGCCCAGGCTTTATGGACTCGCACGAACGAGCTCCTGCGCGAAAAAGGGGTGAATTTATGGTGAACAAAGACATCATTGTCGTAGGGGGCGGAATCGCCGGGCTTACGGCCGCTCTTTCACTGGCGCATAAGGGCAAGGATGTACTCCTCATAGAGAAGAACGAACGTTGCGGCGGTCTTATGAATACCTTCGTACGCGAAGGCTTCCGCTTTGAGGGCGGCGCTCGCGCCTTGGTAAACGCGGGCCTCGTAAAGCCATTGATAAAAGAATTCGCCCTCGATATCGAACTGCTGCCCAACCCTATTTCATTAGGGGTAGAAGGCGAGCTGCTCACGATAGACGGAGAACGGAGCTTGTACGCGTATGCCGAGCTCCTGAAGCGCTTCTACCCAGAGAGCGCCGAAGAGATTGATAAGGTAATCCAGGCAATTCACGACATCATAGAAGATATGAAGGTTCTTTACGGCGTTGACAATCCTTTATTCGCCAAAAAGAAAAAGAATATCTTCGCGCTTGCGCCTTCCATGATCGCGTGGATGTTTAAATTCATACGCACGATGTACCGCATCTCTAAAATGGATACGCCATACGAGGAATACCTCGACGCGATCTCTGCTAACCAGTCGCTGAAAGACATCATCGGGCAGCATTTCTTTAGGAAAACGCCGGTATTTTTCGCCCTGAGTTATTTCGCGCTATATAACGATTACCTCTACCCCAAAGGGGGCGTAGGAGCGTTCATTGAAACGATGCTCGCGGCGATACGGCAACGAGGCGGAGACATACGCTTAGATACCGAAATCGTCCATGTCGATGCGCGCAATAAAGTCATAAGCGATATGGCAGGCAACGCGTACCGCTACAATAAAATGATATGGGCCGGCGATTTAAAGTCGCTATATGCCTTGACAGGCGATACGGGCTTTGGAGAAAAAAAACTGGCTTCGTTCGCGGGTCAAAAGGAAAAAGTGCTCGGGCATAAAGGCGCGGAATCCGTGTTTTCCGTATTCGTAGCTACGGACCTACCGCCCGCGTTCTTCCAAGGGATAGCGGGCGGCCATGTGTTTTACACGCCGGATAGACGGGGGCTCGGCGACATTGGCACTACCGAGCTGACGAAGCTGCTCCAGCAAGGCAATGAGCTGCAAAAGGATGCGGTATACGCGTGGCTGCGGGCGTTCTGCCGGTACAACACCTTTGAAATCTCGATACCTGCCCTGCGCGATCCGGATGCCGCGCCCGCGGGCAAGTCGGGCGTTATTATCAGCGCGCTGTTCGACTATGAACTGACCAAGCGGATTCACGCGGCCGGGTGGTATACGGAATTTAAACGGCATGTTGAGGATGAATTTATAACGACGATTTCCTCGAGCATCTACCCTGGCCTTAAAGATAAGGTACTGTTCAGTTTTTCCGCATCACCCCTGTCGATTTATTCCCGGGTAAAGAGCTCGGAAGGATCCATCGTAGGGTGGTCTTTTGAGGGTACTATACCCGTTACGACGAACATGTTCCGCATGGCGGATTCGGTGAAGACCCCGCTACCCGACGTGTATGCCGCGGGCAAATGGGTGTATAGCCCGGCCGGCGGCCCCACAGCCATCATGACCGGGAGGATAGCCGCCGCCAAATGCTTAAAAGGCTAAGGATTTAGATCCGCACTATGCCGTGGAGTTCTCCGCGCGCTTTATAGCCCTGAACCAGGACAGGTCATTGGCGATGGCCAGCGCCAGATGAATGATAAAAGCCGGCAATATCGTGCCCCAGGCCAATGTCATAATACCCGTAGCAAGCCCAAAGAGGACGGCTGCCCCTGCTTCCTTAACGCTCTTGGGGAGATGGGCAAAGGCATATAGACCCGTCTGCGTCATTATGGCGAAGCCGACCCCAGAAGGAAGCAAGGCTTGGAGCAGAAAACCCCTGAACACGAACTCATAGGCATAGAGATAGAGCGACCAACTTGCGATTTCCAGCACGAACTCGATAGCGCCCCAGCGGGCTGGCAGATACTGCGGATAGTTCGCCTTGTCCGCTGAGCTTTTTTTTGCAAAGTAGCCAATGGCAAAGGCCAAAACCGAAAACGCTACGGTAGGAAGAAGCCAAGCAGACGGACGAGCGAGGCCGAGCTTCTCGCTGCCGGGCAACTCCCAAGCGGCTAGCCAATAGACCAACACTGGCAACGCGAAAAAGGCGACAAAAAAGGCCATTCGATCGATAAGAACGCGCTGAGGCGGCCTCCGAAACGCTTGCTTATCCGAAGGAAGGGCTCCCAGCGCGATATACGCCACATAGCCCAAGATTAGCCATAACAGGTACGCGCTTTGTATGAGATCCTCGATTGCTATCGAAAAGGGCATAGAAACCTCCTTGAAAGCTCGATAGTACCATCATACGCGGGAGCCTGTCAGGGCAAGGAATAATTTGACTTATTGACTAAGCATTACGAGCTTAAAAAGCAAGGAGCGCATATGTCATTACGAGGAATACGTTCAATCAGCCCATCCCAACCGGCCCTTGAAGGCGCGGGCGTACGCCTTCGCCGTGCCTTCGGCTTCGGCGATACCGATGATTTTGATCCCTTTCTTCTCTTCGACGATTTCCGCGGGGAGCATCCATCAGACTATAAAGCGGGATTCCCCTGGCATCTCCACCGTGGCATAGAGACCATTACCTACGTGCTAGCTGGCAGCGTGGAACATAAGGACAGCCTGGGAAACAGCGGCGTCATGAAACCCGGCGATATACAATGGATGACCGCGGGCCGCGGCATCATACACCAGGAAATGCCCGACGGCGACCACGAAGGCCGTATGCACGGCTTTCAGCTATGGGCAAACCTGCCCGCTGCCCTCAAAATGACTGCGCCGCGCTATCAGGATATTCGGGCTCAAGATATACCCGAGCTTACGGACGATGACGGCACAAGGTTGCGCGTGCTTTGCGGTAGTTTCTGGGGCATGACCGGCCCCGTGGAAGGCGTAGCGGCAGACCCGCGCTACCTAGACCTAAGCATAGCGCCGGGCAAGACCAAAACCCTGGCGGTGGAGGTGGACAGGCATGCCTTTGCCTACGTATTTGAAGGCTCAGGCTGGTTCCACGCCGCCTCCGCTCCGCAGGGCGTTCTGCTCGAAGACCTTGCGACTGACGCCATCATACGCGCCGCACCAACGAAGAATCGGCATCTGGTGCTTTTTGACCGCGGCGACGAGATACGGGTGAGCGCCGGGCCTGAAGGCCTGCGCTTTCTCTTAGCCAGCGGGCGTCCGCTGGGCGAGCCGGTAGCCTGGCATGGGCCTATAGTCATGAACAGCCAAGCGGAAATCAATCAGGCTTTAAGGGAGCTCCGGGACGGCAGCTTTATAAAGTAGGGCCCGCGTTACTTCGCCGGTTTTAGCCGTACGGTAAAGTGCCGCATAATCGGCGCTTCCCAGGCTATGGCATAGCCGCGGCTGAGGGAAGCAGCGCGCTCCTTAACGTTGGCTAGGGCGGCCGCTACATAGTCCATGTGGGCGTTGGTATAGGTACGGCGGGGTATGGCCAAGCGCAAGAGCTCCAAAGCCGGATAGCGCTCCTGAGCGCTTACCGGGTCGCGGTCAGCGAGGAGGGTGCCGATTTCCACGCCTCGCACCCCCGCTTCTTTATAAAGCTCAATACCGAGAGTTTGAGCCTGGAATTCTTCTTTTGGCACCTTAGGCAGAAATTTCTTGGCATCTACGAAGATAGCATGGCCGCCATAGGGCCGTTGGACGGCTATGCCATACTCGCTCAGCTTCTGGCCAAGGTAAGCCACCTGACCTACGCGCGACTCCAGATAGTCGAACTCAGTGGCTTCGCGGAGACCTACGGACAGGGCCCCCATGTCCCGGCCGGCCATGCCGCCATAGGTATTAAAGCCTTCGAACATGATGTTAAAGGTGCTGGCCCTGCGCCAGAGTTCCTCGTCGCGAAAGGCAATGAAACCGCCTATATTGACTATGCCGTCTTTTTTGCTGGACATGGTCATGCCGTCGGCATGCTTGAACATCTCCCCCACGATCTCCCGTATAGTCTTTTTGTCACAGCCCTTTTCGCGGGTCTTGATAAAGTAGGCGTTCTCGGCGAAGCGCGCGGAGTCGAAGAAGAGGGGTATGCCGTAGTTCTTGCAGAGTTTGGAAACGGCTTTTATGTTTTCAAGGCTTACCGGTTGGCCGCCCGAACTATTGCAGGTTACCGTGAGCAGGCAGAGCGGTATCGCCTCCCGGGGATATTGCTTAAACACGGCCTCGAGCTTTGCAAGATCGATATTTCCCTTAAATGGGTGCTCAGCCTGGGTATCAAAGGCTTCATCTATGGTGCAATCTATGGCCCGCGCCTTACGGAACTCTATATGCCCTTTTGTGGTATCGAAGTGGCTATTGCCTGGCACGACCTTACCGGCGCCGGCATCGCCTACGCCTATGAGGGAGCTGAATAGCACGTTCTCCGCCGCGCGGCCCTGGTGCGTAGGCAGGAAGTGCTCAAAGCCGAGGAGCTCTTTTATAGTGTTACGAAGCTTGTAAAAAGAGCTCGCACCTGCGTAACTCTCGTCGCCAAGCATAATCTCCGACCATTGCGCGCTCGACATGGCTCCGGTACCTGAATCGGTGAGCAGGTCTACGAAAACCTGTTCGCTCCTAAGGTTGAAGAGGTTGTAATGAGCCTCCTTGATCCACGTTTCGCGCTCGGCGCGGGTCGACCGGTATAGCGGCTCAATAGTCTTTATTCGATACGGTTCTGCAAAGGGGAGATCCACGCGTGCCTCCTTCTGAAGCCTGCATATTGTATAGTGCCGCGTTTATTTAGCCAAGGGGAAAAACGAGGCTAATTCATTATCTTGTAATTACTTATAGAAACAAATAGCATCTCTATAGAGAAACTTTTTCATGCTTTCGCCTCAGAGTTGGATAGCGGCTATCACCGTTATGTTCAAGGTCGAGAAACCAGGACTATTATTTATGTTTCTTTTTGTAGTAACTTTTTGAATAGTAACGCTTGACAAGCTTGGTGGAACCCGTTACGTTACTGCTCAATATTGTATCTATTTGTAGATACATCTGAGAATCGCAACAAGCTTCATAACGGAGGATTTTATG
Source organism: Treponematales bacterium (assembly GCA_041741035.1). GTDB lineage: Bacteria > Spirochaetota > Spirochaetia > Treponematales > UBA12059 > UBA5200. The sequence goes on along the minus strand of JBGSKZ010000683.1, from coordinate 1,166 downwards.
CGCAAGAGTTCATCATTAGCCCTGGCCTTAGGGGCTGCCGCGGCCTTAGCGGCCCTGGCCCTTTCGGCGGGCGCGAGCGTTACCGTGGGCATAGCCAAGTTCGTGTCCCATCCAGCGCTCGACGACATAGAGCGCGGCATACGCGACGAGCTGTCGGCCTCCGTACCGGGCGTTAGCTTCGATCTGCAGAACGCGAACGCCGACATGGCCACCGCCGCGCAGATAGCCCGGAAATTCAAGGCCGACCGCGTGGGCATCGCGATAGGCATAGCGACGCCCACGGCGCAGGCCCTCGTGTCCGCGATAAAGGACATACCGGTAGTATTCAGCGCGGTCACCGACCCCGTAGCCGCCGGACTCGTATCCAGCTACGCGGCCGCGGGCAAAAACGTCACGGGTACCTCTGACATGACGCCGGTGCGCGAGCAGCTTGACTTGCTCGTATCGATGAAGCCCATCAAGCGCTTAGGCCACATGTACAACGCGGGAGAGGCGAACTCGGCTAAGCTCGCCGAGCTCGTGCGCGCGTACACCAAAGAGAAGGGCATAAGCCTGGTGGAATCCACCGTGGCCAATTCGTCCGAGGTGCGCACTGCTGTCCTATCCATAGCCGACCGCATAGACGGCCTATACCTGGGCAACGACAATACCGTGTTCTCCGCGGTCAATACGGTGGCCGAGCTCTGTCTGCAAAAGAAACTACCCCTGGTTACGGCCGATCCTACGAGCGCCGAAACCGTGCCGGTGCTCGCTGCTACGGGCTTCGACTACTACGCCATGGGCAGGGCCACCGGCCGCATAGCCGCCCGCATCCTTAAGGGCGAGAACCCGGGCTCCATTCCCACCTACTTTCCCACGGCGGCGGCCGAGCAGAGCCTAGTCGTGAATCTAGACGTGGCCGCCAAGCTCGGCATAACGGTGCCCGCCGCCACCATCGCGGCCGCCCGGGTGATCATCAGAAACGGCGTCATCGAGAGGAAGGCGCCGTGATAGAGGCCATCCTGGTCGAGGGGCTCGTTTACGCCGTACTGGCTTTGGGTGTATTCATATCGTTCCGCGTCCTGGACTTTCCCGACCTTACCGCGGAAGGGGCCTTTCCGCTGGGGGCGGCCACGGCCGCCGCGCTCATAGGCGCGGGGGCGCACCCTGCCCTAGCCACGCTGGCC
>JBGSKZ010000682.1:0-6971 GCA_041741035.1 Treponematales bacterium | reverse complement strand
GCTCCGGCTTAGCGGCCCAGCTGGCCAGGCGTACGGCCGCTGCTACGGCAAGCCTGGCACGCTTGGGCGGCTGGTCGAGCAGCTCGCGTATGCATCCCGCTTTGCCGCTAAGGACAGGGGCGGCCATATTGAGCCCTATGCCCACGAGGTAATAAGCGGCGCGTTGAACGCTGGCCTCAAACTCCAGCAGGATTCCGCCTACGCGCTTAAGCTGCCCGTCGGGGGCTCTGGCCATCAGGGCGCTGGGCCAGCGGAAATACAGTCCCCGCGCTCCGGCCGCCTCAAGCAGATCCACGAGCGCGGACGCCGTTTCCAGAACAATGGCTCCGGCATGGGAAGGCGGCAGGGCGGAGCGCAGCACTATGGAGCAATAGAGCCCGCCCGGCGGGCTCAGCCAGGGCTCGCCGCCCCTATCCCTCCCCCGCTCCTGCTCCAGCGCTATGGCCAGCGAACCGTTCGGGGCAGCTCCCCGCGCTAGTTCGCGGGCGTCGTCCATGGTGGATCCCGTCTTGGCGAGCAGCCGTATCCGCCCCGGGGCGTCAAGCTCCCAGGGCGCTAAGCCATCGTCGAGCTCGAGCTCATAACCCGAATGCGTAGCCCGTATGCCATAGCCCCAGGCGTTTAAGGCCTGTACGCGCTTCCAGAGGGCTACCCGCGATATGCCCAGCTCCCGCGCCAGGCTCACGCCCGATACCGGGGCCGTTTCGGCGCGCAAGACTTCCACGATGAGCCTGTCGCCCTCATCGGGCGTAGCCTGGCCTGCGCGTCTCATTCCGCGCGCGTTACGTTAACTAGTATAATGTAAATTAAGTTAACCATAGGGGGCGATAATGGCCTGAAAGGGTAAGGGTGGTCAAGAAGCGGCGTAGCGCTCGAGCCCTAGTCTTCGTCTTTTAGGCTTTTGGCTATGGCTAGGAACTCGTCGAGGTGGAAGAAAAGCGCGTCCACGAGTTCTGGGTCGAACATTTGGCCGCGCTCGGCGCGCAGATAGTCGAGTATGCGCGGCAATTCCCACGCTTCCTTGTAAGGCCTCAAGGAGGATAAGGCGTCGAATACGTCGCAGAGGCATACCACGCGGCCGGCGAACGATATGGCCTCGCCCGCTATGCCCTTGGGATAGCCTGAGCCGTTCCAGTACTCGTGGTGCTCCAAGGCTATGAGGGCCGCCATTTTGATGAGGGGCCGGTCGGATTTGTTGAGCAGATTGTAGCCGACCAGCGTGTGCTCGCGCATGATCGTCATTTCCTTATCGCTTAAGCCCGAAGGCTTGTTCAGTATATCGTCGCTTACCGATATCTTGCCTATGTCGTGCATGGGGGCGGCATCGGCTATGAGCTGAATTTCGTCATGGCCCTTGCCGCGCGCCGCGCAGAGCACGCGGGCGTACTCGCCCACGCGGGCGACATGGCGGGCCGTTTCCTTGGACCTGAATTCCACGACTTCGGACAGCGTTACCATGATTTCTTTCTGGGTCGAACTTAATTCGCTGTTTAACGCCAGAAGCTGCGTTTCGGCCATAGTCCGGCGCCGCACTTCCTCCATGAGCTCGCGGTTGGCCTTGGCCATATCCTCGCCCGCCCGCTTCAGGTCCGCCCGCAGGCGGCCGTGCAGGAGCTGCATCTCGGTAACCGCTATGCCCGCCAGCAGGGTCGTTACCGCGAGCATGATGACGGCTTCCGTGGCGTCTCCCGAGCGCAGCCAGCTTTCGCCGGCAGTCCAGCTCAGCGCGTGGATTATCCTGTAGAGATAGATGCCCGAGTACAGGGCGAAAAAGACGGCGGCCACGCGGGCGTAACTCCGCAATTCCTTCGGCGCCTTACAGAATAGATAGTAGGCGGTAATGATGCCGAAGATGAGGTTGGCGCCGCTCGTGGCTATCATGCGGGCTTGGATGCTCGGCGCGATTTCCAGGAAAATGAAGAGGACGAGGGACGCCGCGGCCAAGGTGAGGATGAGCAGCGCATGTATAGCCTTCGAGCCTGCGCTCAGGAAGCGCAGGAAACCCAGGGCCTTGAGCATGACGCCCAGCAATATGATAACGTTCGCTATAAAAATGGAAGTAAAATCGCTGATCTGCCCGCGCAGGGCGACGAGGATGATGCCCAGGGCCAGAAAGCTGAAGCCGAGCAACCAGGTGCCCGGGCCGGCTATCTGGCCGCGCGCGTTAAGCCAGGTAAAGATCGATAAAAGTATGAAGGCGACGGAAAGCACGCCGCTCGCGATCAGTACGCTCCAGAGTTCTATCATCGGCAACGCTCCTTAGCGTCGATCGCGAGGGCTTTCTGACTAAATAGGGTCTAGCGTTTCGCCATCACGACGGAGTAGGCAGGCAGGCCCGTCCGCTCTATCTCAAGGGTCATTTCTGGCTTAAGCAGGGGCTTGGTCAGTTTGTAGGACCGGCCCGCGGCGGCGCAGGAAAAAGTTATGAAGGGGCCATCGCCGCCCGCTCCTACCTTGAAGTCCTGTATGCCTTCGGCGCCGAAGTCGAAGTAGAGCATACCATCCGGGGCGAGTATGCGTATGTTGCCTGAGCTAAATTCCCATACGGCTTCGTAATTTGCGTCCAGCCACGAGCCCAGGGGGAAATTCCCCAGGTCTATGCCCTCGGCGAAGGCCGGGGCGAAGGCGACGAGGGCGATCAAGACCGCTAAAAGAATTCGTTTCATATACACTCCTTGGCGAAAGTCTTTGCCGCGCGGCTTCCCGGGTAGCGATACCAGTTTCGCGCATAGCTCTAGTATAAGCAAATTCGGGCGGCCCTGACGAATTTACGCGCCTTTGAAATTTTCCCTTGACAGACGACGATATCCTGCTACTATAATTCTGTATACAAAACTCTCCATACAGTTTAGGCTGCATCGTCCATCAGGAGAGCAAATACGGTACTATCGGCCTTTAGGGGATCCGATATTCCAACACGGTCTTAGGAGGATTATATGAAGATGTCCAAGAGCATTGCGTTACTCGTCATCGTATTGGTTGCGGTGGCGGCTGTTTTCGTAATCGGTCAGCTTGTTTCAAGTGAGAAGGAAATCGCCTATCCCGAGAGGGACATAAGCGCCGTAGTGCCCTTCGGCCAGGGCGGTGGCACTGACGTATGGGGCCGCAAGGTCATGGAAGCCATGGCCAAGGAACTCGGCGTGGCTATTACCGTTACCAACGTTACCGGCGGAAGTGCCGGTTCCATCGGCATTTCCCAGGTGTGGACCTCTCCCCATGACGGCTATGTGCTTGCCGCCACGTCCGAAACCCCGCTTACCATACCGGTAACCACCCCTATCACCCAGACCTCCAAGGATTGGGATTACTTCATAGCGGCCGGTTCGCCCGGCCTGCTCTGCGTAAACGCCAAGACCGCGGCCGCGCTTGGCATCGATACCCTCGATAAGCTTACCGCGTACGGAAAGAAGAGCGAGCTTAAGATAGCCGGCACCACCGGCGGCCTGTGGTTCGCCCTCGCCAGCCTCGTAGCCGAGAAGAACTACGGCAACTGGCCCTTCACCTGGGTATCCTACGGCGGCTCCGGCCCCGCTATCCTGGCCACCGTTGGCGGCATAGACGCCGACCTGGTCGTCGCCTCGGCCGGCGAGGTTAAGGACTATATCCGTTCCGGCCAGCTTATTCCCCTGGCCCACATGGACACCGCGGCCTACAACTTTACCGCCGGCGCGTCTCCCATAGCCATACCCGCCATAACCAAGGCCATACCCGGCATAGCCAAGTACCTTCCCCTGCAGCAGTGGCTGGGCTTCAAGGTTCCTGCCGACACCCCCGCCGACGTCAAGGCTAAGCTGGGCAACGCCTTCAAGGCCGCCATGGCCCAGCCCGACATGACCCAGTTCGCCAAAGACCAGATAGCGGTAATCTTTAACAAGTCCGGCGCCGAGGCCAAGGCCATGGCCCAGAAGTCCGAATCCAACCTCTGCTGGATACTCTTCGACCTGGGCAAGACCACCTACTCTCCCGCCGAACGCGGTATAGCAAAGCCCTGATAAGGGTCTTATACTTTAAGCCGCGATAGCGCGGTTTAGGCTTTCATAACCGATCGCGCGGGCTAGCGGCCCACGCGGTCGGTTTTATTCAAGTACGGGGAGCCTGAGCCGGCCGCTTGGCGCGCGCAATCTTGATAGTGGGGTGGTGTAACGTGGAAAAGAGCAGTCTGAGGCGAGCCGATCTCGTTTTTAGCGTTTTCCTTATATTCGGGTCGCTTTTCTATTTCATCGAGTCGATTAAGCTTTTCGTCAATCCTTTCAGGCGTAAATGGGAGGCCGTGCCCGCCGAAGCGGTAAAGGAGACCTTAACCTTTTGGTATAAGTCGCCCGCCCTGCTCCCTTTCGTCGTGTCCCTCCTGCTGCTGGCCTGCGCTCTCGCGCTGCTCCACGTGGCCCGCAAAGACGGCGCTAAACTGGATTTCTTAAAGAAGGAGAAGATAATCCTCTTTCTTCGTAACGCGGAATTCAGGGCTTTCGCCATAACCACCTTTCTGCTCTGCCTGTACGCCTTCGCGTTGATTCCCCTCTGCAGGGCTTATCTGAACATACTGCGGGGATTCAGGGGCTTTCCCTTCTTCGTGGCTACGTTCTTATATCTCTTCGCCATGATGATGGCCTTCGGCGCTAAGCAGAAACGCCATCTGTTCAGATCCTTGCTCGTATCGGTCCTGGCTTCCGGCTTCGTTACCTACGCCTTCGGAACCCTGGCCAAGATTCCCTTGCCGTAACAGGAGTGACGCATGGAAATGCTCTATCTTATTGAGGAATTCGTAAAGATCCTCCTAAATCCCGGCGTCCTGCTCGTACTGTTTGCCGCTACCGCGCTCGGAACGATCATAGGCGCCCTGCCGGGCCTTACCGCCACCATGGGCATAGCACTGCTTACCGGCCTTACCTATAAGGTGCCGGTGGCCTATACCTTCGCAATATTGATGGGCATATACGTGGGCGGCATATACGGCGGTTCCATATCCGCCATCCTGCTCAATATTCCTGGCACAGCCTCCGCCGCCGCCACGGCCATAGAGGGCAATCTCTTCGCCAAGCGGGGCAAGGCTCCCCTGGCTATCAAGGTTACCCGCTCCGCATCTATCCTCGGCACCCTCATAGGCGTGTTAGCCCTGGCCCTCATTGCGCCGCAGCTGTCCCGTATAGCCTTACAGTTCAGCGCGGTGGAATATTTCCTCTTGGCGGTGTTCGGCGTGCTCATGTGCGGCAGCATCGTAACGAGCGACCTTACCATAAAGGGCTGGATAGGCGGGCTCATAGGCTTGGCCATATCCTTCATCGGCTATGACGTCATATCCGGAGCGCCTCGCTTCGACTTCGGCAACATCAACCTTTCGGGCGGTATATCCCTCATTCCGGCCATGATAGGCTTTTACGCCATACCGGAAGTGATCAAGGCCCTGTCCCTCGTCAAAGCGGGCGCGGCCCCCGCGCTCACCGATGAGGCGGCTCTGGCCAAGAAGGCCCTCGCTACCGAAAAAGACCCCAATTCCTGGCTCATTACGCTGAAGCATTTCCCCGTGATCATACGCTCGGCCCTCATAGGCGTGGGCATAGGCGCGTTACCCGGCGTAGGCGAGGACGTGGCCGCCTGGATAGGCTATGACAACGCCAAAAAGTCCAGCAAGCATAAGGAAACCTGGGGCACGGGCGAATGCTATGAGGCCATCATAGCGCCGGAAGTAGCCAACAACGCGGCCATAGGCGGCGCCACCATACCTCTGCTTACCTTGGCCGTCCCGGGCAGCCCGCCCGCAGCCGTGCTGCTCGGCGCGTTTATGATTCACAATATCAGGCCGGGTCCCATGATCATGGTGGACAGCCCGCGCTTCATCTTCTATATAGCCGCGCTTATCCTGGCCGCGGTCATAGCGCTATGGGTCGTAGGCATGCTCCTGGCCAAGCCTATGAGCAGTATCCTGAAGATACCCTCGGTATACCTCATGCCCATCATAGCGGTGCTCTCGATAGTAGGCGCGTACGCGCTTAATCTGAAGCGCTTCGACATACTGGTGGTGGTGGCCTTCGGCATCATCGGCTACATACTGGATAAGATGAAATATTCGGCAGCGCCCATCGTGCTGGGCATTATTTTAGGTACCATGATAGACGAGAACTTCAGGCGCGCGCTTATCGTGAATAAGGGCGACCCGAGCTTCTTCTTTACCAATAGCTGGATATCCGTGGTATTCGTGCTGATTATCGCCATAGTCGTATTCAAGCAGCTGCTGCCTGAACGCATAGCGGCCAAGGCCAATCTTAAGAGCCTGTACGGCTTCATTGCCGCCGCCGTTAAGAAGAAGGGCTGAGGATGTAAAGTACGAATGTTGACAAGCCCGCCGGAAGGCGGGTTTTTTGTGGTTCAAAGTTAGTTCCCCGAAGCTTATGTCTCGAGGCTGAACGCCTCCAGTCAGCGCGTAGGCCGGCCCACTAAACCGCAATATCATGTGCCGCTCCGCGCTTAAACACAAGCTTCGGGGTACTAATTTCGGGGAACTATATAAAACGGCCCGGAGGCTTGCGCTCTTCCGGGCCGTCACTTTCCTAATTGTTTGCCCTGCCTCAGGGCGGGCCGCGCGTTAGCGGCGGCGATAGGCCGCGGCGTTACGCTCAGCCCTATGCGCTTGCGCCGTACACCTGAGGGTTTAAGCAGTCCGGGGCCTTTTCGCCGCGGAGCATGGCCAGGAGGTTGGTGGCCGCCTTAAGCGCCATGCCCCTGCGGCTGGCGAAGGTGGCACTGGCCGTATGCGGGGTAAGCACCACGTTGGGCAGGGCGGCAAGGCCCTCCGCCATGGCGGGCTCGCGCTCGTATACGTCCAGTCCCGCGCCTGCTATGAGGCCGTCCTTTAAGGCGCGTACCAGCGCCGCCTCGTCCAGTACCGGCCCGCGGGCGGTGTTAATGAGGTAAGCGGTCTTTTTCATCTTACCAAAAGTATCATAGTTGAAGAGATGCCTCGTCTCGGGCAGCAG
>JBGSKZ010000681.1:0-1721 GCA_041741035.1 Treponematales bacterium | reverse complement strand
CGCCGCCTTCCGCATTCGGGCGGAGGGCGGCGGCCTTCGGGCGGCGCGCGCTTAGGCCGTCGCGCGGAGTCTATAGAGCCGGCATGAATTCCAAGAGCTTACGCTCGGCCGCGGCGTTCCAGAGCCCCCCATGCGCGCGGCAAAGCCCGTCGAGCTCCGCGAAGCGGCTATCGGCCTTGCTCAGCTCCCCGAAGTCGCTGATCGCCGTTAGCGGCATGGCTATGCCGGTATAGATGAGCTTCTTGCCCGCAGGCTTCTCGGGCAGGAGCAGGGTGGCTTCCGCCGCGCTATCGAGGCCGCCCACATGGGTAACCATGACGGCAGGGTTCAGGCTACCTTTTTCCGCCAGCCGCAGGGCTTCGCGCATATCCTCGGTATTGCCGCCGCTCGTGCCTATGATATGGGTCGCCGCGTAATGCACGTTGTAGTAATTGACGCGCGCGGCGAGGCCGGTATCGGTGGGGCCGGCGAAGAAATTGAGGCAGCCGTCCCGACCCAATATGCCGTCCGCCTGCTCGAGGAGGGCGGAGGAAGGCGCGAAAACGAATACGTCGTCGTAGCCTTCGCCACCGCTCAGGTCCTTTAGCACGGCGACAGCCTGGGCCATGGCGCCGGCGTTCACGAAGCGCAGGTCCGTGCCGAGCTTGGCGGCTTCCTCGCGCGGGAAGAGCATGCGGGCGCGCTCCAGCCTTCCTTCGTCTATATCCGTGACGACGAGCAGGCTCGGCGCCCGCCCCCCGTGCAGCGCGTAGTCTACTGCGCCGAGGCCCATAGGCCCCGCCCCCGCGAGTATGGCCATGCGCCCGCCCTCGACGACGCCCATGGCATGCTCGTAGCTGCCGGCCTTCGTATGGAAGCTGGCGTGGAAGGCCCCGATGATACAGGACATGGGCTCGGCCAGCGAGGCCAGGAAGAACGCGTCGCCCGCGTAGTCAAGCAGGCAATCGAGCTCCATCACCTCGTTGGGCATGATGGCGTGACTGGCCGCCCCGCCGCACCAGCGGTAGGAATAGCCGGGTGAATCCATGCTGCCCTTGTAGTTGAGCGCGGGCTGAATGGCGAACTTGCTGCCCGGCGCGTAGCGCTCCTGCCACTTGGCCCCTACCCGCTCTATGACGCCGGCCATTTCATGCCCCACGATAATAGGGTTCTCCGCTATATCCTTGGGCACTCGTTTATGATCCGAGCCCAGCGATGCCGCCTTATACGTGGACATGCATATCGAGTCGGACACAACGCGCACGAGTATTTCGTCGTCCTTTATCGGGGGCAATTCGAATTCGTCGAGGCGCAGGTCGCCTTTCCCGTGGAGCCGTAGCGCTCGTATTTTCATAGTTTCCTTCTTTCCGCTTTACGCGAGGTCTTCAAAGCGAACCGCGGCCTCGTAGCCGGGCAGGAGAGACGGGTCGAAGGCCTCAGAGCCCTCCGTGGCAGCGGCGGCGGTGCCCGCGGCTATTGCGGGAGCCACGAGGCCCTCGAAGCTTGCGCCGCGCTCAAGCGACAGGCAGAGCGAAGCGACCTGGGAATCGCCAGCGCCGACCGTGCTCAAGGCACGTATAGGGATTCCATAGGCCCGTATCGCGCGCTCGGCGTTCGCGAATACCGCCCCCTCCGCGCCGAGCGACACCACTACTATCTTAGTCCCGGCTGAGAGGAGGCCCCGCGCGGCCCGCGCCACGGCGCCCGCGTCTGCTTTTCCGCCCGAGGAGAGCGGGTATCCC
>JBGSKZ010000680.1:0-13782 GCA_041741035.1 Treponematales bacterium | reverse complement strand
TCTCGGCGCGCAGGGCGGCCTTCTTGGCCCCCTTCTCTTCCCAGGCGAGCCGGTCGTGCTCGTCCACGTCGCGCGCGTCCCAGGGGTAGCACACCCATTTGTCGGCTATATCGAGGCCCGACATATAGAGGGCTACCTCCGCGGGCATGGCGCCGCGCTTTTCCTTGAGCTTGTTATGGATGACCGCCACGGCTATGGCGGCCGGGCCGTGGGCCAAGAGCTCGCGCACGCAGTATTCGAGGGTGGCGCGCGAATCGTCCACCTCGTCCACGAGCAGTATGCGCTTGCCGCGCAGCTCCCGCTCCGCCTCCTCTATCCACTGCACCTTGCGCGGGTTGGCGGTGGGCTTATTGTCCTTGTCGTAGTAGGCGACGCCGACGGTGAGTATGGGGCGGTCGATGAAGGTGCGGAGCATGCGGGCGGGAATGAAGCCCCCCGAGCCTATGGCCACGATGACGTCGGGCTCATAGCCCGAGGCCGTAATGCGCCCGGCCAGCGACTTTACGGTACGATGGATATCCTGGTAGGTGAAGCGGTACTTTTCCATTGGAGGATGATATACAGGGCCGGCCATTAACGCAAGCGCAAGTATCGCTTGCCAGAGCGGCGTTTCTTACTTACTATGGTATCGTGAGTAACGAACAAGAATCCGACCTAGTGCATGACAATATAGGCGAGATGTCGCGCGTTTTAGCCGCTGCGGCGGACCCCGCCCTCATCGAGGACTTCCTCTACAGCCTCTTCACCCAGGCGGAGGCCGACGAGATAGCCAAGCGCTGGGCGCTGGTTAAGCGCATAGCCGAGGGCATACCCCAGCGGGCCATAGCCGAGGAGCTCAGGCTCTCGCTGTGCAAGATAACCCGAGGCTCCCGCGAGCTTAAGAAGGACGGCTCGGCCTTCAAGCGCATGCTCGAGATAGCCGGCTACGAAGTGATCGAGAAGAAGCCCCGCAAACACTCTTAGACAGCCTCGCGACGCCCAGGCCCAGGCCCAGGCCGGCGCTTAAACAGGCGCCGAGGCGCTACCGGCTCCCGCCGGCCCTTAGGCCTGCATGCTCGCCGCTATGATCACCACGTCCTCTTTGGGCACGTCCTGGTGGGGTATGCGGTTGCCGGTGGGAACCTTGGCTATGGCGTCTATCACTTCCATGCCCCGCGTCACCGTCCCGAAGGCGCAATAGCCCCAGCCCGAAGCGTCCTTGGAGCGGTAGTCCAGGCGCTTGTTGTCCACCAGGTTGATAAAAAACTGGCTCGTGGCGCTGTGCGGGTCATTGGTGCGGGCCATGGCTATGCTCCCGCGCGCGTTGGACACGCCGTTATCGGCCTCGTTCTTAATGGGCTTGCCGTTGTCCTTCTGGTCCATGCCTGGCACGAAGCCGCCGCCCTGCACCATGAAGCCGGGTATGACGCGATGGAATATCGTGCCGTCATAGAAGCCCGCTTTCACGTACGCGACGAAATTCTCCACCGTGGCGGGGCTCTTGTCTGCGAACAATTCGAGGGCGAACTCGCCCAGGCTGGTCTTAAAAACGGCTACCGGATTTGCCACGGAGCCCTCCTTCAAAAATTCAGGATATGCGCGGAAAGGCCGCTAGGCCCCGCCGCGCCAGGATAGCCCGCCGGGGGTAAACGGCGCAAGGCGTCCTTCGCCGCGAAAGCTGCGGCTCATTGGCGGCGGCACAGTTACGGCGTGGCGAAAGCTGCGGCGCATTGGCGGCGGGGTATTGGACGCGGCATAGTAACGGCGTGGCGATAGCTGCGGCGCATTGGCGGCGGCTCATTGGCCGCGGCGCGGGAATTCCTATCGCGCTTTACAGCCTCGTTCGAAGAAGCATACAATGGCCTAGCACGAACGCGGAGGATGCCATGACGAAGGTACTATCGCTTGGAGGATCTATCGTAGCCCCGGACGGCCCCGACTCCGGCTTCCTAAAGGATTTCTCGGCCTTAGCCCGCTCCTGGCTCGAAAAGGACCTGGCCAGGCGCCTCATCCTGGTAGTGGGCGGCGGCGGTCCCGCGCGGGCCTGGCAGAAAGCCTACCGCGAAGCGGCCGCGACGCCCGACGCCGACGCGCAGGACTGGATAGGCATCATGGCCACCAGGCTCAACGCCCAGCTCGTGCGCAGCATGTTCCTCGAGCTCTGCCCCCATGAGGTGGTGGTTGATCCTACGGCGGTAACGGTGTTCGGCGGCAGGGTGCTCGTGGCGGCCGGCTGGAAGCCCGGCTTCTCCACCGATTACGACGCGGTGGTGCTCGCCGAGCGCTTCGGGGCGCAGACCGTGGTAAACCTCTCTAACATAGCCAAGGTATATAGCGCGGATCCCAAGCTCGATCCTGGCGCCAGGCCCATAGACGCCATATCCTGGGCCGATTTTAGGATATTGGTAGGCGACGAGTGGCAGCCGGGCAAGAACGCGCCCTTCGATCCGGTGGCCTCAAGGCGCGCCGAGGAGCTCGGGCTTAAAGTCATATGCGCGGCCGGGCGCGACCTGGGCAATCTAGCCGCCATACTCGACGACGGTCCCTATAGCGGCACCCTTATCGGCGCGTAGGAAAGCCGCGGAGGCCGCGCCGGGCTTACTCTATGCCTTCGAGCATCCTGCCGTAGCGGCCGGCGTAGTCTTCCTCGCCCAACTCCACGGCCAGGTCGCGGAGTTCCCGCAGTACCCGTTCCGCGTCGCGGTCCTTGCCCAGGGCAAGCCAGAGCCCGAAAGACCTGCGGTAATACTCAAAAGCCTTTTCCGCCTCGCCTGCCCGGCGGGACAGCCGGCCTAAAGCCTCGAGATCCGCCCCTATGCCCAGGCTGTTTTCGGCGGTCTTGTCGGCCGCGAGCGCCTGCCCGGCCCAGTTCAGGGCTTCCTCGAGCGAGCCTTGCGCATAGGCTACGGACGCGAGCACGTAACGGTTCGTGCCGAGCACCGACCAGCGCTTTGCCCGTTCGTTAGCCTGTTCGGCCTTGACCAGGTAACCGGCCGCGCCCTTTAAGTCGCCTCGGGCCACCGCCACCACGCCGCGGTTATGCGCCACGACCGCCCACACCGCGTCGTTCGTGGGCGCCAGGCGCTCCGCCTCTATGAGGTAGCTTTCGGCCTCTTCGAGCCTCCCGCGCGTGTAGTAAAGCTCGCCGAGATTGGATAGGCTTTGGGCTATGAGCGCGGGCTTGCCGAAGGGACGCCCGTCGCGCAGCGCGTCGCCGAATTCGCGCTCGGCGTCGTCGAGCCTGCCTAAGGCCAGGTGCGTCCTGCCCAGGGCGTTCCGCGCCACGATCACGCCTTCGACGTTATCCACCGACAGGTTCAGCTCCAGGGCCTCGCCGTAAAACTGAAGGGCGGATAGGTATTGCCCCTTGAAGAAGAAATCGTCGGCCAGCTTTGCGTAATCGGCCGCCTCGTTCTTGAGCGCCACCGTATCCACGGCCTTTTTTGGCGCGGAGGAACAGGCCAGGGCGGCAAGGCTCAGCGCGATCGATACGGCGAGGAAAAGCGCGGCGCGGAAGCCGCGATCGGTTCGCGTCATTCGAAGCTCCCTTCCCGCATGCTGCCGTACAGGCTGTCCTGGTACGCGCGCTCGGGGACTCCGCCCCGAATAAGCGGATTGTTCTTCACGCCCTCGAGCACGTCCTGCGCCTGCTGTATGGCCGTGCGCGTCTCGTTGAGCACCGCGGATATCTTGGGCATCTCGCCGTTCAGGCCCGTCACTATGCCCTGCAGGCTGCGCACGCTCGTCTCCACCTCCGCCACTATGTTCATGACCCGTTTATAGAGGGCGTCGTTATCGTCGAGGAAGGTCTTGATGGAGCCCTTGGGATCGAGCAGCTTGGGCACGAGGCCGGTCGGGTCCCTGATAGCCTCGGTGGTGGCCGCGAGATTGTTGCTTATGGCGCCTACATCGGAGGTGACCACCTGGAAGGCGAGCAGCAGGCTGGACACCTGGTCGAGGAGGCCCGCCGTGCGGGTCTGCACGTCGGCGACTATATCGTCCACGCGGTCGGCCATGGCCGGCAAGCGCGACGCGGCGTCGCTCACGTCGCCGACGATAGCGCCGAGCGGTCCGCTGCTTTGCCCCGCTATGGCCCGGTTAACGTCGGTAAGGGTGCGGTTTATCGTTACCATGACCCGGTTCACGTTCTCCAGCAGCGGGTTCACGTTAGCCAATAGCCGCGTTATCGTATCGTCCTTAGGCGGTATGTCGACGAGTTCCTGCTCGATATTCGCCAGCCCCGCCGGCGAATCCGCGGTCGGTATGAATTCTTCCTCTTCGAGGAGGCGCTCGCCGCGCCCCGGGTGGAACAGAAGCTGCGAGCCGAGGCCTATGGGGGATACGGTAAGCTCAAGGATGGAATATTCGCGTACGAGGTCGCGATAGGTATCGTAGATGTGGAATTCCGCGTCCACAGCGTTATCGGCGTTCAAGGTTATGCGGTTGATCTTGCCTACGACGAAGCCCTTCATGATGATCGAGGTGCCAGGCGATACGCCGGTCGCCGACTGGAACACGGTCCTGTACTGGTAATCCTTGGCGAACCAGCGCTGATTCGCGCCTACCAGTACCACGATGAGCGCGAAAATGACTAAGGCGATAACGATGAACAGACCGACTATTTGGTCCGCGTACTTGATCTTGAACTTCATGGTGCTCCCCGCCTGGTTTTCTTAGCCCGAAGCCCGCGGGCGCGAAGCCTGGCTAGCTTCAATTCAGGCTCCTTCTCCGCCCTGGCCAGGGTATCCTCGTAGCCGCCGAAGGCCACGACGACACCGTCCTTTATGATACCCAGCATATCCGCGTAGCGATAGGCGAATTCCGAGTTATTGGTGACGAGGATTATGGTCTTACCCCGTTCCTCAAGCTCCGCGATGAGGGCGAAGAGCTGCTCAAGGCCGTCCTCGTCGAGGTTCGTGCCCGGGTCGTCCATAAAAACGATATCCGGGTCATGCACCACCGCGCGGGCTATCGAGGCCATCTTCTGCTCGCCCGTGGACAGGTCCGCCGGGCGCAGGGCCATGCCCTCCTCGTAGCCCAGGCGCTTAAGCACCATCCGCACGGCCTCCGCCGCCTCGCTCTGCCCCATCCAGGGCTTATGCACGCGCAAGGGCATGGACACATTGTTCAGGATACTCGTGTTAGCCCAGAGCGCCGCGTCCTGGAATATGAAGCCGCTATGGGCCCTGAATTCAGCCTCGTCCTTTTTGGCGAACTTGGCCATATCCTTGCCCAGGTATTCCACGCTGCCCGCGCTAGGCACCAGAAGGCCCGCCGCGGCCTTGAGCAAGGCGCTCTTGCCCGAGCCCGTGGTGCCGAGCAGCACGCTCGTGCTGGCCTGCGGAAAGGCTATGCTCACGCCGCGCAGGAGCTCATAGCCGCCCGAGCTCGCGTATACGCCCTTGAGCTCTATGGCTGGCGCCGGGCCGGCCGGCTTCTCGGCCTCAGGGGCCCGCTTCTCGGCATCAGGCATACTGCACCAGCGTTACGAGCACGTCCGCGACTATTATCAGGATGAAGCTCTGCCCCACGGCGCGTATGCCGGCTACCGGTATCTCCGTGCTGGAGCGGTTCACCGAGAAGCCCTGGTAGGTGCTCACCACCGAAACGATGATGCCGAAAATAAAGGCCTTTACGAGGCCCGAGAATATGTCGCTTATGGTAAGGAGGGACAAGAGATTGCCCAAGTACTCGGATACGGGGGTGGGGTTTACGATCTGCACCACCACGAAGGAGCCCAGGAGGCCGAAGAGGTTGAAGTAGACGGTCAATATGACCATGGATACGACGACGCCTATGAAACGCGGCACCACGAGATAGGATATCGGGTTGAGGCCCACCGATATATACGCCTCTATCTCGTGGTTCACCACCATGCCGCCCAGCTCGGTGGCTATGGCGGTGCCCGAGCGCGCGGTAATGACGAAGGCGGTAAGGAGCGGCCCGAGCTCTCGGGTGATGACGATGATCAAGATGGTATACATGAGCTGGCTCTGCCCGAACTGAGGCAGGAGGCTGGAGCCTATCACGTTGATGGCGGCGCCTATGGCCACGGCCATGACGGCGTTGATGGCCAGGGCCTCATAGCCGGTAAAGAGTATCTGGTTGATGAGCACCTTGTAGCCCACCTGGCTGCGCCTGAAAAAGCGCAGGGTCTCTTTGATGACGTCATAGAAGAAGCCCAGGCCATAGAGGAGGGTTGAGGCTCTTTCTCGCGCCGATCTGCCTAGTGAGCTTAGGATATTCATGGCCTTCGCTTTTACTATCGGCCACGGGAAGGCGCTTTTCAACCGCATAGCGCTCAACACATAGCATCGCCGCGGAAAATTTGTTATTATAGTGACTGGATCAAGGCAATCGCCGCCTGTCAGGGACGATTGGGCGGGTGCCCGCATGGGACCCGAATGAAGCCATGGAGGAAACTAATGACCACGCAAGCAGCATTCAGGGACGATTACGCGCCCCGCAACCTGGAGGCGCTCAAGCAGGGCGCTATCGACAGGCTCACCGAAGCCTTTGCCCAGGATATCATAAGCATGGACGAGTACGAACGCCGTGCCGGCCTCGCGAGCGCCGCGAACAAGGCGTCCGAGCTGGAACTGCTTACCGTTGACCTGCCGCAGCTTCGTCCGCAAGCCGCTCCGGGCTCGAGAACGAGGGAACGCGCCGCTCCGGCTCCCATGGCCAGGCGCAATTACGATCTCGTGGGCTCGCCCGCCGTTACCACCGGCTGCATCATGGGAGACCGGAATATGACCGGCAACTGGCTTACGAGCGACCGCGTATCGAGCTTTACCGTAATGGGCTCCACTAAACTGGACCTGCGCGACGTCGACCTGCCCCCCGGCCCCATACGCATAGAGGTATTCACCCTCATGGGCGATACCAGGATCATCGTCCCCCGCGACCTGCCCGTGCGCATGAGCGCCTTCTCCCTCATGGCGGACAGCAGGATAGACCGCAACGTCAACCAGCAGACGCGCGGCGCCGAATGCTGGGTAGAGGTATCGGGCTTCATCATGATGGGAGACGTAAAGGTCGTCGCCGCGGACTAAGGCCTCAGCTAGATCTTATCGATGAGCATGGAGCATTTACCCGACGGTATGGGCAGGGTTTTCTTCTTCTTGCCCAATACGTTTATCGTAAAGTAATACAGCTTCTCGGACTCCATGTGTATTTCCCAGCCGCGCCCGCTCTTGTTCGAGAGTATCGTAACCATATTACGCTTGAGGCTGAGATTTTCTATGCCCATGATCTCCAGGTTGGGGATAATCCAGTCCACGGTCTTGCGCGGCAGCGACACGGCCAGCCCTATGATGTTCTCTATGACGAGGGCTACCGTGGCCAGGCCCGCGAAGGCGAGGTACTGCGGCCTCGGCCAGTCGGGCCTATCGGGCCAAACCGCCCTGCCCTCGTTCTGCGGCTGATACGCTTCCCAGAGGGTCTGGTGCCGCTCGCCGTTGGGATGGGCCGAGTCCAGGATGAAGTACAGATGGCGAATGGCGCAGTCCCGCGCCAGCTCCCACTGATTGTATTTCTCCAGCCCTTTGATGACCATATAGGTGAAGTGCGGCAGCACCGAGCCGTTGTAGCCCATACCGCGCTTATCGTAGTGCTCGTCGTCGGCGCTCATGGTGGGAAAAGGGTTCTCGGTGCCGAAGCTTTCCGGATCGGTAAGCTTGGCTATGAGGGCCTCGGCCCGCTCCTCATTGGGGATTTCCGCGAGTAGGGGCCAAAAGCCCCCTATAGTCTTGGAAGGCAATTGATGCTCGGCCGCGTCCACGTCGAAATAGAAGCCTTTGTCGTGGTTCCACATCATGTTATTGATGCGGGTCTTCAGCGAAAAGTAGTTGCGCTTGTATTGAAAGCTTATTTCCTTGTCGTTGAGTATATCGCCGAGCGCGGACATATAGAGCGCGTTGATGGCCATGGCCGCGTTGAAATCCACGAGATACTTGGCGTCGGCCCGCGAGGGGTTGGGCATGCCGGTGGCCGCCACGGGCACTTCGAAGAGGCCGTTGGCGCGCTTAAAATTGGCTTCCAGCCACGCGTAATAGCGCTGCAGGGCCGGCATGACCTCTTTGACGCGCTTCTTGTTGGCGCTTTTATGGTAAAGGTTGTATTCCGCCCAGGCGAAAAGCGGCAGGGACACGCCGTCGGGGTTTTCCGGATCCTCTATAGGCTCGCCGCTCTCCACGTCGTAGGCCCAGCGTATGGCCCCATCGGCCTCCTGCTTGGAATAGAGGGCGTCGAGGCCGTTGGATGCCGCGTATATGCGATTGGAATACACCAGGAAAAACGACGAAAAGATGGACTCGTGCTGATCGAGCCTGTTCTGGGGAGGATAGTAAAAAAATTTCCCGCCCCCTATGCCGCTTGACGCGCCGCCACTAGTCCAGTAGTCGGCTATCCAAGCCCAGGTACGGTCATACACGTCCACGAAATCCTGATCATAGAAATGGATCCGCGGAAAATCCTTCTTATTCAAGGGTAGCGCTCCCCTTTGTTAGCCAATGCGTAGATATGTACAAAACGCAAAGCGTTTCAAAGCTTTTCTTAAGGATGGAGGAAGACAGAGATAGAATATAATCGGCCTTCTCCATTTTGTCAAATTCAAAGAAGGCGCTATTCGTACATTTAGCCTTGATTTTTCCACCGGTATCAGTAAACTTAATTGTAAGGAGTTTCATTGAACAGTTTAGGGGCAAATGCCCCGCATAGCTTTTCGATGTCGAGAAGGAGGCCTTTATGGATACTCCGCCCCTCCTGTATTGACCGGAACTACCGGTCGATTGGTCCCTCCTAGAGGGGCCGCCGCGACTTCGTTCCAGAACCGGCGAGGACCTCGCTCGTTCGGTTCCATATAAACGCCTTTTTGAAGGCGTTGCCCCCTTGACTGAGGGGCGTACAGGGCCGCCCTTATCGAAGGGTGGCCCCTTCTTTGCGGGCGCCGCCTGAATATCGTTCCCGGCCGGTAAAGGATGCGGCCCGAAAGGCCGAGACTCAAAGCGATGATAATAACCTTGTTCAGGCCCGGCGACGATGGGGCCATACGATACTACTCGATACACGACAGGCAGCCCCTGCTTACCGCCCCATTCGCCCTTACGGTGGCCTGGCGCACCGGCGATGGAAGGGAGCGGGAAAAAATATACGGCTTCGACACGCTCGCCGCGATGGACAAGAAGATACGCGAGCTCTTCGGGCGCCGGCTTCGATCCGGCTACAAGCTGCTCTATAGCTTCATGCGCGAGAAGCCGGCCTCCGGCATGCCGGACTCGCTGCTCGCCGCCCAACGGGAGCCGGCGAAACGGGCGGGCGGCTAGGCCCCGGATTTAGTCCCTGTCGAGCCCGGGCGGCTGCATGCGCTCCATATCGATGAGCTGTTCCGCCAGTTTCCTCACGTTCTCCCTCAGCTTGAAAATACAGTCGGTTATGAGCGCCTGCCCCCTGGCCACGTCTTCCGCGAACGCGCGGCAGCTTGGCGCGCCGCAGGAGCCGCAGTCGAGCCCGGGCAGCGAGGCGAGCACCTGTTCCATTTCTTCCATCATGATCATGGCCTTGAGCATGTCAGGGTCCAGGCGCAGCGCCGGGCGCGCCGTTACGCCTTCTTCCCACAGGAGCGCGAGCCCGTCCGTGGAAACCGGCGATGGCCTGGCATCAAGCCCGGCTATGCGCCGCTCGCGGGCCCGTATGCGGGCCCGCGCTATGTAGGGGTTCTCCACGGTAAGCGGCCCGCCCACGCAGCCGGCGGGGCAGGCCAAAGCCTCGATAAAGGCCACGTTGCGGAGCTTGCCGTTCTCCAGGGCTTCCAGCACGCCTATAACGTCGGCTATGCCGCTCACGGATATGCCGCGAGGGTTGCCCACCGCGTCGCTCTCGCCGTCTATATGGGCCCAGGCTATGCCCCGATGGCACGCGTGCCCTAGGGCTTTCTCTTCCACGCTCGGCAGGACGCTGCGGAGGGCAAGGTACACGTCCTTGATGCCTATGACGCCGTCCACGGCCGAAACTCGCGCTCCTTGCGGATAGCGGGAAACCGTTACCTTGGCGGCGCAGGGCGATATGAAGAACACGCCTACGTCGGAGCGGCCCGGGTACAGGCGCTCCTTGACTATGCGCGCCGCCGCCTCCATGGGAGAAAGCACGGGCACCAGCTTGTCGAGCAGGCTGGGAAAGCTCACCTGCAGGAGCTTAACCACGGCGGGGCAGGCCGAGGATATCCAGGGACCCTCGCCCTCTGCGGCCGCCATCCAATCGGCCGTGGCCTTGGCCACGAGCTCTGCGGCCCAGGCCACCTCCACGACGTCGCTGAAACCCAGCGCGAGCAGGCCGCCCAATATACGGTCTATGGTATATTTCTCGTCGAACTGGCCGTAGAGGGTCGGCGCGGGTATGGCCACGCGTACGGGGAAACGCTCAAGCGCCGCCAGGGGGTCCGAAAGCGCCTTCTTCGCGCCGTGGGGGCAAACCCGTATGCATTCGCCGCAGTCGATGCAGCGGTCGTCCATGATGGAGGCCCTGCCCTTGCGTACCCGTATGGCCTCGGTGGGGCAATAGCGTATACAGGTCGTGCAGCCCGTGCACTTCGCCGGGTCGAGGGTTACCGAATGAAAGGTGGCGCCATCCACGTCAGGCTCCCCTGGTCGCCTTGAGCTTAATGACTATCGTGACGGTGGTGCCCCGGCCCAACGCGGTCTCTATGTTCAGGTCGTCGGCGTTCCGCTTGATATTGGGCAGGCCCATGCCGGCGCCGAAGCCCAGCTCTCGCGCGCTCTCGGAAGCGGTGGAATAGCCCTCCTGCATGGCCAGGTCCAGGTCCGCTATGCCGGGGCCCCGATCGGCCAGGACGACCGTTACCCGTTCCGGGCTTATTTCGGCCTCGGCCATGCCGCCGCCCGCGTGGATGACCATGTTTATCTCGGCCTCGTACATGGCCACGGCCACGCGCTTTATCTCCACGGGGTCTACGCCCAAACGTCCCAGGGCGCGTTTTACTTCGGTGCTCGCCCGCCCCGCCAGCGACGGGTCGTCGCCGGGGACCTCGTAATGCAGCTTCACGGCGCTTACTGTATATCCCGGGTGCCGCCCGAGCGCAAGCCCGCCTCGTACAGGCGGCCGCAGGCCAGGAACATGGAGTATTTCGTGGCTATTACGGCCATGCCGTTGGCCTGGGCTTCCTGCACCATGTCCTTGGGCGGCTTCTTGCCGCGGACGAACACGATCACCTTGATATCCATCATATCCGCCGTGCGTATCGACTGCGGATTCAAGAGACCCGTCAGCAGGACCACGCCCTCTTTGACGAAGGCCATGACGTCGGACATGAGGTCGGCGCCGCAGGCGGCCTTTATATCGGTATCCAGGAGCTCTTCCCCGGTAAGGAGCGCGCCTTCAAGCGTGCTGACTATTTCCCGTACGGTCATGGCGATTCATCCTATCGGTACAAAAAGATATATTGGAGCTTAGCATGGCGACCGCGGCTGGGCAAGCTCCCGGGCCGCGGCGCCGCGGCGAGTTTTTTTCCGATTGTCCTCAAGCCGAAACCCCTAACGCCGATAAGCAGAATGAAGGCCCGCACTGCCGCGGCGAACCCCGAACGCGCGATTAGGGGAAGCCATAGCAAGGCGGGAATTCACGTACACGTTCACCGGCGCGGCCCGGAGGAGCGTAACGTCGAAATCGACACGAATTAATCGGCAAGGATGCCGGGCGGCCAACGCGCCGCCGCTTCTATGGAAAGGAGATCGGTTATGATAATCAATCACAACCTCAGTGCGATGTTCGCCAATCGTTCCCTCGGGGTGACCAACGGCAATGTCGACAAGAACATGGAAAAGCTCGCTTCCGGTCTGCGGATCAACCGCGCCGGCGACGACGCTTCCGGACTCGCCGTATCTGAAAAGATGCGCTCCCAGATTCGCGGCCTCCAGAGGGCGAGCAAAAACGCCCAGGACGGCATTTCGTTCATCCAGACTGCCGAGGGCTTCCTTCAGGAAACCCAAGACATCATCCAGCGGCTCCGCGAGCTGTCGGTGCAGGCCTCCAACGGCATTTATAGCGCCGAAGACCGCATGCAGATCCAGGTCGAGGTGTCTCAGTTAGTGGACGAAGTAGACCGCATAGCCAGCCATGCCCAATTCAACGGCATGAACATGCTTACCGGTCGTTTCGCTCGGGAGAGCGGCGAGAACATCGTTACCGGCTCGATGTGGTTCCACATCGGCGCCAACATGGACCAGAGGGAACAGGTGTACATCGGCACCATGACCTCCAAGGCCCTGGGCGTAAAGACCATCGGCGACGATTCCATCATGTCGATATCCAGTCCCGATAGCGCTAACCGCTCTATCGGCGTCCTGGATGCCGCCCTCAAAAAGGTCAACAAGCAGCGCGCGGACCTCGGCGCTTATCAGAACAGGCTCGAGCACGCGATCAAGGGTATAGACATCGGCGCCGAGAACTTACAGGCAGCCGAGAGCCGCATCCGCGACGCCGACATGGCCCACGAGATGGTAGAGTTCACCAAGAACCGCATACTCGCCCAGGCCGGCAATGCAATGCTCGCGCAGGCAAATCAGAAGACCCAGCAAGTCTTGCAGCTCCTCCAGTAAGCCGCAGCCGCGTGGACGTGAGGGCCGCTCCCCATCGGGGGGCGGCCCTTTCTTTGCGCCTCGCGCGGCAGGCGCATGGCGGCGAGCTTGCGCGGCTCGAGCGCCGCCCGTATAATGGCCTCCACCATGGATGCCCTACCGCACGCCGTGCGCCGCGAGCTGCTCGAACGGATTTTCCCCGACCTGCGCTACGGCGGCGACCCCGATATTGAGCGCTACTTCGACCTGCGGGCGGCCGGGCGCATGCTCGATGCCCTGGCCCTGTATACCGGGCGGCTCAAGCCGCGCTATCCCGACGACGCGAAGCGCATCGTCCTGCTTAAGCTCTACCGCACGCGCTCGCCCGCCTACGCGGACTTCCTCGAGAGCCTGCTCATGGAGCGGGCCGACGATATCATAGCCCGCGTCAAGGCCAACATACGCATACTCATAGCCCCGCTCGAGGGCCTCAGGCTCAAGGATACCTACGCCGTGCTCAAGGCCGTAGAGCGTATCGCGCGGCGCCTGCCCGAGGACGGCGAGAAAGCCAAAGCCTTCGCCGGCGCCTACGAGGATTACGCCAAGCTCCTAAACTACCAGGCCGCCGAGATGGCGCGCGCGTCCTACCTGCTCGGCGAATTCTACGAGCAGGGACAATTGAGCGACGACGAGGCCCCCGACTTCATCGGCGAGAGCCTCCGCGCGGAAGAGGAGCGCCGCAAGGCGCGGCAGGAAAGCGACCATAAGAACTTCTTCGACCTCGATAAGATAGAATTCGACGACGCCGACGTGCGGCGCATAGAGATACCCCAGGGCATAGAGAAGGATGAGGACAGGGTGCTCGCCTATTGCCATAAGTACTGGCTGCGCGTAGAAGACCCCGCCTTTGAGCGCATCGTGTGGCTCTATGCCCGAAAATACGGCACCAAACACTACGAGGTGTTCAAGGCCATAAAGCTGGCCCGCCGCAGGAAATACGCGGACGACGAGGTCCTCACCCTCGTCGCCACCACGATAGCGGAGCGCTATTCCTATACCGTGCAGGGCGACCTCTACATGCAGGCGGCCTGGAGGCGCATAAAGGCCGCTCTTTACGGCAAAGCGGGCGGCCAAGCCGCTCCGCCGCAGCCCGCGGATACGGAGCCTCGCGGATCGGAGAAGCCGGAATCGCAAGGTCCGCACCCCATGCCGCGCTCGGCCAAAGGCGACC
>JBGSKZ010000679.1:0-5262 GCA_041741035.1 Treponematales bacterium | reverse complement strand
GCGGCCCTCCTGCGAGCGACCCTCGGACGGGCGCCGTTCCGACGAGCGTCCCTCGGACATGGAGCGGGGCCTAAGGCCCATACGCGCCTGGGCGGGATTGCGGCGCTGGCCGCTGGCCTTAGGCGCTTCCAGCTTAACGTTCTGCCTGGCTACTTCCTCTTCTTCGGCGAGCGCGAAGAAGTTCTCGGGTTCTATATCATGGACCCTGCCCGCCTCGAGTATCTTGCACACGAAGGGGAAGCCGTAGCGCACGGCTATCTTGGACGCCCGCTTAAGCTCCACGAGATCGGCGAGCGCCACCGATATGCCTTTGCTGCCCGCTCGGCCCGTCCTGCCGGCGCGGTGCACGTAAATGGACGGTTCCTCGGGCAGATCGAAGCTTATCACGTGGCTTACGTCGAGTATGTCGAGGCCCCGCGCGCCTAAATCGGTAGTGAGCAGCCAGCGGGCCTCTCCCGAGGCAAAGCTTTCCAGCGCCGAACGGCGGGTATTGCCGTCGGTATCGCTCTTAAGGACGGCGACGGGAAAGCCGAAGTGCTCAAGCTTATGGATGATATTGAATATGGACGCGTTGGACGAGGCGAAGAGGAGGCAGCGCTCCGGGCGTACCGCCGCCTCGAAACGCCTCAAGAATTCGATTTTGTTGCGGGAGCCCGCGTGGAAGCACCAGTGCTCTATGGTCGTGCGGAGCGCCTCGGTGGAATCGAGGAATACTTTGCGCGCGTTCCTGAACCACGGAGCGCTGCGCTCGACGATTTTATCGGCTATGGTAGCCGATACCAGTATGCGGGCGCAGCTATCGGGCAATAGCCCCAGGAAGTCCGTCGATATATCGATGACTTCCTTCTCGAAGAGCCGGTCCCCCTCGTCGAGCACCGCCCAGCGGCAGGAGCGCTGATCAACTTCGCGCTTGGCTATGAGGTCGCGTATGCGTCCTGCGGAACCCACGAGCACGTGCGGCTTAGTAGCCAGGCGATCGAGCTGACGCACCAGGGGCATGGATCCGAGGGCCTGGGCTATGCGCAGGCCAGTCCCCGCCGCCTGGCTGAGGCGCTCCGCCTCGCGGAAGAGCTGGGCGGCCAGGTCGTGGGTGGGCGCGAGTATTATCGCCTGTACAGAATCCAGGCTGGAATCTATCGAGGAGAAGATGGGCGCCATATAGGCGAAGGTTTTACCGGTTCCCGTAGCGGAGCTCAGGTAGAGGTCGTCGAAGGACAGGACCTCGGGTATGGCTAGGGCCTGAATGGGCGTAGGCGCCTCAAAGCCGAAAGAGGCTAGTGCGGAGGCTATTTCCTCGCGCAAGCCGAGCGTAGTAAATGCGTGCATTAGCTTATATTCGCATGAAATAGCGCCTAGGTACAAGTACCGATGGAAGAATCCAGCGATACGACTATGGGCTGGGTACCGGCGCCGGCCAGGGCCTTTTCGCAGCGGCTCAGGTACACCCGCGACACCTGGTCCGACGGATTAGCGACGCAGAGCCGCTTGAAGGCTTCAGCCGCTCCGGAGTAGTTCTTGCCCTTGAACAGCCGTACCGCAGCCAGGAAGGCATCCCGTGAGGACAGGAGCAGGGCCCTGTCGGCTTCGGCATGCGACGATATGAGCTCGTAGAGGTCGCAGGCCGCGCTCTTGCCCTTGACGGTCACTCGATCTATCAGCCTGAAATCATAGGCGGGATCCTCGCCGAGCTTGCGTACCAGTTCCCCGGATACCAGCACGTCGGTTCGGTAGAATTTGGTGAGGTTCTCTATCCTGCTGGCGAGGTTCACCGTGTCCGATATGACCGTGCTTTCCAGGCGCATGCGTTCGCCGATTATGCCGAGCATGGCCTGTCCCGTGTTGAGCCCTATGCCGACCTGTATGGGCCGGTGGCCCCAGCCCACGCGCTCTTCGTTATAGGCACGTACCGTGTTTTGTATGGCGATGGACGCGTCCAGCGCGTCCTCCGGGGAGCGGGGAAAGAGCGCCATGATGGCGTCGCCTATATACTTGTCTATGAAGCCGCCATGGTCGCGTATGATGGGGCCGACCCGCTCGAGGTAAGAATTGAGGAAGTTGAAATTCTCCTGCGGGGTCATGCTTTCCGACAGGGTGGTGAACGAGCGTATGTCGCTAAAGAGTACGGTGAGGTCCTTGAGCGCCTGATCGCCGAGATGTACGTCTATGATGCTAGATTTGTCCAGGAAGGATAAAAATTCGTGGGGCACGAAGCGCTCAAGGGATATATTCACGCTGGAAAGCCGTTCGGACAGATGCTCCACCTGGCTGAACGAGCGCGAGAATATGCGAGCCAAGGCCACGGCCTGGCTGAATATGAAGGTGAAGAGCCCTAAGGGCACGAGATAGGCCGTATGGATGATGGCATGGGCGTAGAGTATGTCGTTGACGGCGGTAAGCGCGAAGAAGGCGAAGCCCGCCAGTATGAACGGCGCGTGTTCGCGCTTGCGCAGCGACGCGAGCACGAGGCAGACGAGCACGTAGGCCAGCCCCCCGACAGCGCCGATCTGCATGGGCACGACCAGATGGTTGAAGAGCGACACGGGCAGGACCAGCGCCAGCGCGGTGAAGGCCCCGTAAACGCTAATCATGGGAATGAAGCCGTATTTGCTCAGCTCTTTCGGGTAGAGGGACCTGAAAAAGAAGGCAAAGAAGAGCGCGCCCAAGTAGAAGACCGAAAGCTCGATCTTGATGAGCAGTTCCCAGGGGAAGCCGCGTATGACGGTGGCCAGCACCACATGGCCGGTGGCCGCGAGGCGCAGGGCCACGAAAATGCAAAAGAGGCCAAACCAGAGCGGGGAGCGGTCTTTGGTGCGGAACAGGAAAAGCGCGATATTGTAAAGCCCTATCATGGCTATGGCGCCGAAGAGGAAGAGCTCGGTCATGATGATGCGGTTCGCGTACGCGCTTATGGCCTCGGCCGAGCCTAGTTGGATGGCCTGCCACTGGCCGCCGTGCCGGTAATCGCCATTGGCTATGTAGAGCACGATATCCGCCACGCCGTCCTTGGGCGTAAAGAATAGCAGCTGAGGCCGGAACTCCGGGCTTACCTTGTCCGGATCCAGAGAAATGCCGCCGTTCCCGCCCAAGAGCTGTCCATTCAGGTAGAGTTCGTAGGCGGAAACCATCTGGTTAACGTAGAGGCCGTATACCTTATCCTCGGGCAGCGACAGCACGATGCGGTAGGTCGCGGCTCCTCGGGCGGGCAGCTTCTGGCCCTCGAGAGCGAAGCTCGTCCAATAGCGCGGCATTTCCGTTATAGCCGTTGGCGGGGGCGCGTCGTTCCTCGCCAGCGAATCGGGGTCTATAAAACCGTTCCACCAGAACTGCCACTCGCCGTCGAGCGCGTATACATCCTTGGCGCCGAAGGCCTTGCCCGTAAGGCTCAAGCCGCCCCCGCGCGCGGCTCCCTGGGCGCCCGCGGCCAAGGTTAAGGCGAACAGGGCAAGCGTAAGCGCGCATAGTCTGTTTCGGCGCGCCGTCGATGGCTTTGGCTTCAGCACGTGGTTCCTCGCTTGCAGTCGTAGGCCGCGGCGCGGCTAATCGTGGGGATAGGTTTCGTCCCTTAGGCGGGCGAAACGAGGCTTGATTACGTCGTAGATTATACGAACGCGCTCGCCATAGGGCACGAAGGCGCTCTTCATGGCGTTCACGCTTAGGCGCTCCACGTCGCGGAGGCCTAGGCCGAAATGCTCGCATGCGAGGGCGAACTCGTCCGTGAGGCTCGTGTTGCTCATGAGCCTGTTATCGGTGCACAAGCTGACGCGGAAATCATTGCGGTAGAACACATTGAAGGGGTGCGAAGCATAGTCCTCGGCGGCCCCGGTCTGCACGTTGGACGAAAGGCAGCATTCAAGCGGTATGCGGCGGTCCCGCACATAAGAGGCGAGGCTGCCCATCTTGTCTATGCGCGTGCCGTGTATGGCCATGTCCTCGACGAGGCGCGTGCCGTGGCCTATGCGGTGGGCTCCGCAGCCTTGCAGGGCCTGCCATATGGATTCGGGGCCGAAGGCTTCGCCGGCATGTATCGTTATATTGAAATTCTTGTTGCGTATGTATTGAAAGGCTTCCAGGTGGCGTTTCGGGGGATGGCCCGACTCGTCGCCCGCTATATCGAAGCCCACGACGCCGCGGTCGCGGTACGCCACCGCAAGTTCGGCGGTTTCGACGGAATATTCGGGGGACATATTGCGCATGGCGCAGAGTATGAGGCCGAAAGCGCTGCCGGTGGCGGCCTTGCCGGCTTCGAGGCCCTTGAGCACCGCCTCCACGATCGCTTCGAGGCTGAGGTCGTCGCGTACGTGGAGTATAGGGGCGAAACGCAGTTCGGCGTACACGACGCCGTCCGCGGCCAGGTCCTCAAGCGCTTCGCGAGCCACGCGCTCTATGGCTTCGGCCGTTCGCATTACCCCGCAGGTAAGGGCGAAGCCCTCCAGGTACAGCGATAGGCTTTTCCGGTCCGCGCCGCGATGGAGCCAGGACGCCAGCTCTCCCGAGTCGGATGCCGGCAGTTCAAGGCCATATTCCTTGGCCAGCTCTACGACGGTCGAGGGGCGGAGGCCGCCATCTATGTGGTCATGCAATTCGACTTTGGGCGCCCGCCTGAGCATATCCTTGGTGATCATAGGGCAAGTATATACGGCCGCCGGGCAATTGCAAAGCGGCTTAAGCTTCATGTTGCCTCTGGCGGCCTTTTTCCGTATAGTGGACGAAATGAATCTAGAAGCGTTTATTCTCGGCTGCGGCGGTATGATGCCGCTGCCACATAGGCACCTTACCAGCATGCTGTTGCGACGCGAAGGGGAGCTCTTCCTCTTCGACGCGGGAGAGGGCACGCAGGTATCGCTGCGCAGGCTCAATCTGCGCTGGAAGAAGATCACCGCCATCTTCATATCGCACACCCACGCCGACCACGTTACCGGCCTGCCGGGGCTGCTCATGCTATCGAGCCAGGTGGATAGGGACGAGCCCCTCTACATATACGGCCCCCCCAAGATCGCCGAATACGTGGAAACGAGCAAGCGCGTACTGGATATGTACATCAATTACGAGATAATCGTGAAGGAAATCAACGCGCCCGAAGTATGCTACGAAGGCGAAGGCTACCGCATACGCGCCTTTCCCCTGCGCCACACCAAGACCTGCGTGGGCTACGCGCTGGAGGAGGACCCCCGTCCAGGCGCTTTCCATCCGGAGCGGGCCGTCGCCCTGGGCGTGCCAAAGGGGCCGCTCTGGTCGCGCCTCCAGGCCGGCGAGGCCGTCGAG
>JBGSKZ010000678.1:0-2069 GCA_041741035.1 Treponematales bacterium | reverse complement strand
GCCCCCTCCATAACGAGCAGAGTACTATACGGATGTTAAGTAGTCAAGTTTTGAGCTTTACGCTCAATTAAACTTTTTTTGTTCTTTCATGGAGAAATGATGCTCGGCCCTATGGTTTTTGCCGTTTCATTACTTGACACGGGTTTTTCTTGCCGATACTGTACCATCATCTCGATCGTGGAGGTTTCCGACATGAGCCCTAAACCTGTCTGGAATCAGGGTAAGCCGCCAAGCGGCTGTCCGAGTTACGCTCTCAGTACCGCAGCCCCCTATTCAAGTCCCGCCCGCATTAACGCCCCCGTTCTCAACCGCCCCTCTCTTCGCCTCCGTCGACCTTAATACCCCCTTTTCCCATACATTCCACATGATTTTCTAGCGCGTGCCCTATTCCTATACGCCATGGGCGAGGTCCCTCAGTTTTTGGGGCTGGAATAGCGCTCGGCGGCATATGCGATACGCGGCTTTTTTTGAAAGGATGGTTTCTATGCTTAAGAAGATAGTTTTAGCATATTCGGGCGGCCTCGATACCACGGTTATCGTGCCCTGGCTCAAGGAACACTACGACTGCGAAGTCATAGCGGCCTGCGGGGACGTCGGGCAGGCCTGCGACTGGTCGGTGCTGGAGGCCAAAGCGCTTGCCAGCGGAGCATCCCGGCTCGTCGTGCAGGATTTGAAGGCGGAGTTCGTCGAGTCCTATCTGTGGCCCCTCGTTAAGGCCGGCGCGCTCTACGAAAATAAATACCTGTTGGGCACCTCCGCCGCCAGGCCGCTCATCGGCAAGGCGCTCGCCGAATTGGCGCTGAGCGAAGGCGCGGACGCCATAGCACATGGATGCACGGGTAAGGGGAATGACCAGATACGCTTCGAGCTTGCCATAAAGGCTTTCGCACCGGAAATGGAGATCATAGCGCCATGGCGGATATGGGATCTGCAGAGCCGGGAGGACGAGATAGCCTATCTGGAGGAACGGGGCATACCGGTTCCTATGAAGAAGGACGATTCCTACTCGAGGGACGACAATCTTTGGCATATGAGCCATGAAGGCCTTTCCCTCGAAGATCCAGCGCTAGAGCCAAAATGGGAAGGCATGCTCAAGATGAGCGTCACGCCGGACAAGGCGCCCGACAAGCCGGAATACGTCGAGCTAGGCTTTGAAAGCGGCGTTCCGGTAAGCGTAAACGGCAGGAAGATGAACGGCGTCGACCTCATATCCCTGCTCAACGCCATAGCGGGCAGGCATGGCGTGGGCATATTGGATATGGTGGAGAACAGGGTGGTGGGCATGAAGAGCAGAGGCGTGTACGAAACCCCCGCCGGTACCCTCATCATGGCCGCGCACGCCAAGCTTGAAGAGCTGTGCCTGGATAGGAAGGCCATGTCCTTCAAGCAGCAGGTGGGGCAGCGCTTCGCGGAACTGCTCTATGAAGGCGACTGGTTCTCGCCGCTCATGGAGGCTCTCTGCGCCTTCGTCGACAGCCTGCAGGATACTATAAGCGGAACGGTAAAAATGAAGCTATACAAGGGCGGCCTTATTGCGGCCGGCGCGGCTTCGCCTTATTCTTTGTATGACAACAGCCTGGCCAGCTTCGCCACCGGCCCGCTCTTCGACCACCGGGACGCGTCTGGCTTCATTAATCTATTGGCCCTTCCCGCCAAGGCGCGGGGCCTCATGAAAAAGCGCTCCGCAGGCGGGCTGGGAAGGCAGCTTGAGGGCGCGCAGGCTACGCTGCATTTGAAGGGAGACGACGAGGCATGCATAACGGAATCGGCGGGCAATTCCTCGGTGGATTTAAGCTCGGCAAGCCATATAGGCATAGTAGCGGCGGCGAAGGGCCATACGATTACCAGCATGGCCTGCGCGAGCTAGGGGCGGGCGCATGAAGAAGTTGTGGGAAACCGGGGCTACGGCCCTGGATCCGCGGGCTGAGGCGTTTCTGTCAAGCCTGGACGTGGACCGCGCACTCCTGCCCGAGGATATAGAAGGTTCGATAGCGCACGCGGCCATGCTCGGCGCGCAGGGCATTTTGCCCGCCGAGCGCTCGTCGGCGCTCGTGGCCGCCCTGAGCGAC
>JBGSKZ010000677.1:0-4901 GCA_041741035.1 Treponematales bacterium | reverse complement strand
GCCGCAGGGGCCGTCGGCGCGTCCGGTGCGGGTAGAGGGCGGCCCGGGCCGTTGCCGAGCTGAAAATCGGCCGCGGACAGGAGTTCGCCGTCCGCCAGTATCAATGCGCGCTCCACGGCGTTCATGAGCTCCCGCACGTTGCCGGGAAAGGGATACGAGGCTATAAGGGCGAGCGCGTCCTCCCCCAGGCGCATGGATTTCCTGCCCATGCGGGGAGAGAGAGCCTCGCAGAAATGGCGGGCCAGGAGTTCGGGGTCGCCCAGACGCTCCCGCAGGGGGGGCAGGCGCACGCGCACGACGTTTACCCGGTAGTAGAGATCCTCCCTGAAGCCGCCCTCCTTGACCATGGCCTCCAGGTCGCGGTTGGTGGCCGCCACGATGCGCGCGTCCACGGGTATGCCCTTGAGCCCCCCGAGCCTGGTCACCTTACGCTCCTGTATGGCCCTGAGTATCTTTACCTGCATATGCAGGGGCATTTCCCCTATCTCATCCAGGAAAAGCGTGCCCCCGTCGGCCAGCTCAAAGAGCCCCAGCTTGCGCTCGCTCGCCCCGGTAAAGGCTCCCTTCTCGTAGCCGAAGAGCTCGCTTTCAAGCAAGTTCTCAGGCACGGCCCCGAGGTTGACGGCGACGAAGGCGCCCTGCCGCCCCGACTTGGTGTGGAGAAGCCTGGCGGCCACCTCCTTGCCGGTGCCGCTCTCGCCGCTTATCAGCACCGTCGCGGGGGTGGGGGCGGCTTTGTCGATGAGGCGCAGGGCTTCCTGCACCGCCAGGCTCGTGCCTATGAGGCGGGGCCGCTCGCCGCCCGGCCTCTCTTCCAGTTCCCGCCCGGTTTCCAGGCGCCGCTCCCGCACGGCCTTGCGCAGCCGAATGAGGAGCTCGTCGGGATCGAAGGGCTTGACCAGGTAATCGTAGGCGCCAAGGCGCATGGCCTCGACCGCGTCGCGCACGTCGCCATGGGCGCTCATCATGATGACCGGGAGGGTGAAGCCCTGTTCCTTTATCCAGCGCAACAGGGCTATGCCGTCGAGGCCGGGCATGCGTATATCCAGCACGGCCGCGTCGTAGCTGTCTGCGGCTATGAATTCCTGGGCCTTAAGCCCGTCCGAAGCCAGAACGCAGCGCACGGACTCCGCCGACAGGAACATATCGATGGATTTAAGGATATTGGGCTCATCGTCGGCTACGAGTATCTTCACGCGGGGCTCCTCGGAGGGCTCAGGAAAAATTGCTGTTGCGATATGGGCGCAACTGCATATAATTGTACTTCATGGGTATAGACCGCGTAAACGCCAAAACCAGGGAAGCCGTGGTAGCCGGGCTTTTTTATCCCGACTCGAAAGCGGCGCTCGCCAAGGCGGTCGATACGGCCTTGGGCGCGGGAACGCGGCCTGGCGACGCGGCATCGCCCGCGCTAGCCGACGCGCTACGCGGCGACGCCCTGGCCATACTGTCGCCGCACGGCGGCTTCGGCTATTCTTCCGAGGTGCAGGGTCGCGCCTGGAAGGCCTGCCTGGGGCGGGACATACGCTCGGTGGTCATACTGGGCCCCTGGCACGGCTCGCACGACAGCTCGGTGTACCTTCCCGAGTCGGCCAGCTTCAAGACGCCCCTGGGCCCTATCGCGGTCGACCAGGGACTTTGCCAGGAACTGGAATCCTGCTCGACCATGTTCCAGAGCAACGACATAC
This sequence comes from Treponematales bacterium, assembly GCA_041741035.1. GTDB lineage: Bacteria > Spirochaetota > Spirochaetia > Treponematales > UBA12059 > UBA5200. The sequence goes on along the minus strand of JBGSKZ010000677.1, from coordinate 3,213 downwards.
CCCATTTAGCCGAACATTCTATCGAGCTGCAGCTACCCTTCATGAAACAGCTCTTCCCCGAGGCGCGGCTCGTGCCGATACTCGTGGGCAATAACGAACCCGGACTCATAACGGGCTTGGCGCGCTCCCTCGACCTGGTGCTCGCGCCCCTGCTCGCGCATACCCTCATCGTGGTGTCCTGCAATCTATCCTCGTCCTTCGACGCGGCCATAGCCTCCGCGCGTTCCGACGAGCTCCTGCGCGCGCTCGCGAAGAGGGACGCTAAGCGCCTCTCCTCCGCCGCGGGCATGGAACTGAGCGCGGGCGCGGGCACCCTGGCCGCCCTGCTCTCCATGCAATCGCTCGCCGCCTGCGCCTTCGAGCTGCTCGGGCGCAAGGATTCGATAAAGGCGCGCGGCGACATCGTCGAGCGCATCGTGCACTATGCCGCGGGGGCCTGGTTCCCCGGGGGCAGGCCCTAGCGCGGCGCGCTAAGGGCCTGAGTACGAAGAGGCTAGGCCGTGGATTTTTCCCTGGGAAGCGACGATCAAGTAGCCCTGCTCGCGAGCGCCCGCGAAGCGATAAGCGCGCGCCTGGAGGGGAGGAATCCGCGCTGGCCTCGCTGCGGCAGCGCCTGCGACGCGCCCTGCGGAGCCTTCGTCACCCTGCATATAGGCTCGCGCCTGCGCGGCTGCATAGGCAGGATGAGTTCCAACGAGCCCCTGCGCGACCTCGTGCGCGCCATGGCCCTGGCCGCTGCCTTTGAGGATCCGCGCTTCAGGCCGCTGGACCTGGGCGAGCTAAACGCCGTCCATATAGAGATATCAGCGCTCTCTCCACTGGAGGATTGCAAGCCCGAGGATATAGAGCCCGGCACCCACGGGGCCCTGCTCAGCGTGGGCTGGAAAAGCGGGGTGTTCCTGCCCCAGGTGGCCAGCGAACAGGGCTGGAACCGGGAAGAGTTCCTTACCCAGCTCTGTTACAAAGCCGGCCTGCCCGCCGGTTCCCAGCGGGACCCGAACGCCCGGCTCCAGCGCTTCACCGCCTTCGTGTTTAGCGAAGCGCCTCGAGAGCCTTGACCATAAGGGATAGGAGCCGCTCGCAATGCTTGGGGGTGGTATGGTAACCGGTGCCCCCGGTATTCTGGCGCACTACTATGGTGCCGTACTGCTCGTCGCCGCCCGCTTCCACGGTATAGTTGCCCGCGCTCAGGGTCTTAAGCGCGCGATAGGATAGCCCCGCCCTCCCCTTGGTCAGCACGACGGCGTACATATAGGGCACCCTGCCGTTGGCGCCGTTGTTGATGGCGGCCTGCAGCTGCACCCCTATGAGGTCGGCGGGCTTGCGCACGGGCTCGAGCATGAAGCGCAGGTCCTCGGGTACGTCCAGGCCGCCCTCGTCCTTGTCGAAGCGCAGATAGGGCGTGAGCACGTAGTCCTTGGGCAGGGGAGCGCTCATGATGGCCAGGAAGCCGCTTAGCTTAAGCTCCATATCGGCGGGCGTGAATACCTTGAGCTTGCCGAAAAACAGTCCAGGCACGCTGAAGAGCGCCAGGTCGATAAGCGCGTAGTAGAGTATGTCCGACAGGGCTGAAGCCGCGAAAGCGGCGACGACGCAGGCTATCAGGGCCAATACACCCAGGACGGCCGGGCCGGCGAGCCTCGCCCGCAAGCGCTTTGCCGCCTGTATGGAGTCGGCTATGCGGTCTATCTCCGCGGCCGACACCGCCCGCCATTCCTCGAGTCCCTGGTCTTTAGGCTTGTTGCTTATCGGCTTAAGGGCGAGGAAAAACCAGGCCAGGAACGCCGGCGCAAAAGAGAAGAAGCCCTGAATGCTCAGCTGAAGGGCCACCGTCAGGGCATAGAGCGCGGCGGCGAGCACGAGCCTTGGATACAGGCCGAGCTTGGTGTAGCGGAATTGATTATCCATCAGCGAGACTCCTTCCATGCGCCGCAAAGCTCGCCATAGCCCCGCGCCTTCCAGTAGAGCGGGCAGGCCGCCTGGCAGGCCACGAACGAGGAACATTCGCGGCAGGCCTTTGGCGCGTAGAGCTTCTGCTTGAAATAGGCGGCCTTATCGGAAAACCACAGCGCCGGGAACCCGCTGGCGAGCAGGTCGCCAACAGCTTCCGGCCAGGAGGAACAGGGCAGTAGCCCGCCGGACGGCGATACCGATATGAGGCCGTCGCAGGCGGCGCAGCTCTTGTTGCCCAAGCCCCTGGCTATGGGATTGTACAGGCAGAGCGGCGTGGGAGAGTACCAGAAGAAGTCCACTCCCGCTTCCAGCGCCGCCCGGCGCGCCTTATCCACGAAGGCGCCCGCCTCGCTATAGGGCAGCACGAGCTCTTCCTCGGCCGCACCGCTGCCCACGGGTATGAAGAGGTTCATGGACATGCGCCGCACGCCCAAGGCCTTCACGAAGGCGGGCAGGTCCAGGAGGGCGGCGGCGTTAAGCGCGGTGGCCGTGGAATTCGTCTGCACGCTCATGCCCGCCCCTATGAGCGCCCGTATGCCGTCGACGCTTTCCGCGAAGGCGCCCGGCCTGCCTGCGAGCAGGTCATGCAGGGCGGCGTCCGGGGCTTCCAGGCTTATCTGGGCCGTGCGCAGGCCCGCGGCGTAGAGCGAGGCCGCCCGTTCTGGCGTGGCCAGCGTGCCGTTGCTCACGAGATTTACCCTCAGCCCTAGGCTCTTCGCGTAGCGCGCAAGCTCCTCGAGGTCGTCGCGCAGCAGGGGCTCCCCGCCGGTGAAGGAAAAAAACGGTATCTTGGCCTCGCGCTTGAATAGGTCGATGACGCGCTTAAAGCCTTCCGTGCTCAATTCGCCGTCAGCGCTCGTAGCCTTATCCTCGCCGCCGCAGCCCGCGTAGCAGAAGCGGCAGCGGTTATTGCAGCGGTAGGTCAGGGCTATCTCGCCGAGCACGGGCAAGCGCGTAAAGGAGAAATCGTAGGCCACCCGCTCTAGCGCGCCTGTCGAGCCGCCATCGTAGACGGCCTTGAGGGCGAGGAAGAACGACTGGATTTCCTGGGCCTTCGCTTCGTCGAAGCCCGGTATGTCCGCGAAGCGCCCGCCTTTGGCTATAAAGTCGATGAGCTGGGCGCCCGTGGCATTCGTCTTGTATACCTGATTGGGCGGCAGTATGACCACGTGGTCCTCGAGCCGCGCGTAGGCGTAGGGCGCGAGGCTCGCCCAGAAACCGTAAATCCAGGACAGGCCGCGCTCCGCCTTCGCCGCCGCG
>JBGSKZ010000676.1:0-4034 GCA_041741035.1 Treponematales bacterium | reverse complement strand
GTATCGCCTCCCCGGTGGCCGAGTCCAGGTTAGCCGTCGGCTCATCGGCCATGACCACTTCCGGCCGGGTAACCAAAGCGCGAGCTATGGCTACCCGCTGGCGCTGCCCGCCGGATAATTCGTTAGCCTTATGGGAAGCCCAGCGATCCAGCCCTACTTCCCCCATCAGGTGCTCGACCCAATCCCGCCGCTCTTTTTTTTTGGTGGCGGTTTTGCCCAGCATCAAAGGAAATTCTATATTCTCATAGACATTGAGCACCGGTATCAGGTTGAACGACTGAAAAATGAAACCGAGCACTTTGTGGCGTAGCTCGGTTATTTTTTCATCCGAGAGCAGGGAAGTCTCGACGCCGTTGATCGTTACCGTACCGGAACTCGGCACGTCGATGCACCCGATCATATTCAAAATGGTCGATTTGCCCGAGCCCGAAGGCCCGGCGATCGATACGAAATCGCCCTTCTGGATCTCGAGGCTTACGCCGTTGACCGCTTTCACCTGAGTTTTACCTAGGGGATAGATCTTGTGGACATTGTCTAGCTGAATGATGGGCATGGCTTGCTCCTCCGTATGCCCATGAAATTACCCGCGACGGCTCAAGCAAGCCATAAACGGAGCCTGAAAAATCAATAACAAAATGTTATGGGCGCGGATGGTAAAACGGCTGTTCCTATCCAAGGAACAATTACTTTACGAACCCGGAGGTATTTGCATGCTTGCAAGAAAATGGAAAAGTATCCTTGCCGGCGTATTGGCTTCGGGCATGGCCGCCCTGCCATTGATGGGCGAAACGCGAACCATACGCGAAACGGGTTCTGCTGCGCCGACGGAATGGATAGAGACCATCGAGACGGCACAAGGGCCTAATGGGTGGCTAGAGACGCGGCAGATCGGCGGAGCTAATCCCCTTTAAGGTAGCCGGCACCGGCATGATGGCGCTCGTTCTGCCGGCTTTCCGTTTCTGGCCGGATAGATCAGGAAATCTTCGGGCACAGGAAATGCCGCTCATGCAGGAAGCTCCGGAGGCGATGTCCGCTCAGCCTGGGCCTAGGGGCCTTCCGGGGAAAGAAAAGGTTGAAGTTATACGAAAGTAGTCCAAGTCGGCGCGGTTATGGCGTATTTACACGCCGAATCACTCTAGCGCTTGTGGCGTTTAGCATTGAGACATAAGCTTCGGGGAACTAATTAAGCTATAATTTAGTGCTTTGGCTACTACGCGAAGCGGCTGTCGCCGAGCTCTTGCCTGGCATTCTGCATGAGGGCATAGGCCTTCGCCGCCACGCGCAGGTCCGCCGCGGAAGGATCCCCGGGGGCCTGCGCCGCGTTGAGTATGACGCGGGCCTTGCGGAGGGTAGCCTCGGGGTCGCCGGGCACTTCCGCCATATCCACTTTGATTTTTCCGCCTACGGCTAACTGCCTTCCGTCCGGGGCGCTCGAGGTGGCGAAGAGGGCGGGCGACGCGGCGTAGGGGCCTAAGGCCGACAAATGCGCGGACTCGTGCCCTCGCACCGCCCTGTCCCTGGCTAATGCCTCATCGCTGGTTTCCCAGCGACTATATGCCGAGGGGCCGCCCGCCGAGTTCTGGTTTTTCCCGGCAGCGCCGCCAACTGGCGCGGCTTCGCCATTTTGCCTCCGCGCTTCGGGAGCGATGCGCACCACGAGCACGCTTTCGCGGCCGCTTTTCGCGTCGCCCGCCCGGGGGAGTCCCTGTATGTGCCCATTATAGTCGAATACGATACGCATGGCGCTTTTGCCAGTATAATGCGTACAAGGCGCGAGCGCCACTCCCCACCTAGTTCCCCGAAGCTTGTGTCTGCGCTTGCCGGGCAAGGTTAGCGCGGCGATTCGCAGGGATTCGATATGGATAAAAGCATAAAGCCCTGGCGTTCCGCGATGGGCCGGCTCATGGGGCTTGCGTCTATGGTAAGGAAACGGTAACCGCGCTCGATTGCCTCTCTGGCACGCGCGGCCAGGATGGCGGTATAGAGGCCCCGCTTGCGGTAGGGCTCGAGGGTAGCTCCGCCCCACAGGCTGGCGAAGGGCGAGCCTTCGGGAAAATCGATGCGGGCGGCGCAGGCCGGCTGGCCGTCCGCATAGGCGACCCAGGCGCTCATGCGCCGGGGGCTTTCGCGCAGGGTCTTGAGTATGGACTCTATCCACTCGTCGGGCTGATCGCTCCAGGCGGCCTTGCTCGCCAGGGCGAAGTCCCGGATGCCGGCCTCGTCGACCGCTTTGCGTACGTCCAGTTCGTGTGGCCTGGCTAAATCGGGCGGCAGCGCGGCCAGGTCAAGGGCCATGATGGCCTCGTCCTCCCCGATGGAGAAGCCCCGGGCGGCCAGCCGCGCTTTAAGGTCCGCCGGCTCGTCGTGGGAATAAAGTTTCCACTCGAAGGGCCGCCCCATGCCCGCAAAGTATTCCAGCTCGCCCGCGATTACGGCATCGGCATCGGCTTCGTTAAGTCCGCTGTGTATAACGGTGCAGGGCTCGCCGTCGTCCAGGGCTATCATCCGCACGACGCTTCCCGCTTCTTCCCTGCGGAAGCGGGGATAGTTCGCCCCGCGCCGCTCATAGCGATCGTAGAGTTTCCTTAATTCTTCTCTGTCCACCAATGCCGCCTTCCATAAGCTTCATCGCTTAGTAAAGGCGGCGGAGCGCTTGGTGGTCAATGGGAACTGTCGTATACACGAGAGTTTTCCTGGCCGCTCCGGCGGGAGGCTTAAAGTTTGACAAGCCCCGGGGCTATGGCGATACTACGGACATGAGGCGTTCAGGCTAGCCATGGATATGCATGAAGTATACAAAACGGCTATAGAGCAGTCCGCTTTCGGCTACGCGTACTACCGCATTGAGCTCGATGAGGCCGGCAAGCCCGCGGATTACGTCTATCTTGACGTCAACGCCGCCTTTGAGCAGCTTACGGGCTTTACCCGTGCCTTTGTCATAGGCAAGCGGGTGAGCCAAGTCCTGCCTCACATCAATAACGACGATTTCGACTGGATAGGCGTATACGGCGCTGTAGCCTTGGGCGGGGAGGAACGCCAATTCGAGCGCTTCATACCGGCGCGCGGGCGCTGGTATCGCATCCACGCGTTTTCTCCCGAGCGGCTATTCTTCATAACCACCTTCCAGGATATCACGGCGCAAAAAGCGGCGGAGGAGAGCCTCCTAGAGCAGGCTATCGCCCTTTCGGAGCGGGTAAAGGAGATGCGCCTTCTCGTCCGCTTCTCGAACCTGGCTCAGGAGCCCGGCATCAGCATCGCCGCGCTCTTAACGCGCAGCGCGGCGTTTATTCCCGAAGGCTTCCAGCGCCCCTCCATCACCGTTGTCAGCATACGTTTCCGCGGGCAGGATTATGGGCCTGAGTCTCCGGGGCCGGCCCCAGGCGCCGTAGGGCCGTCGAGCGGCGACGGCTCCCATGATTTTACCTTGCGCGAGGAGATACGGGTATTCGGCGAAGCCTGCGGCGATATAACGGTAAGCCTACCCTTATGGCGGCCTTCGGCTGGCGAGCTTGCCTTCCTGCCTGAGGAGGAGCGGCTCTTGGGCATGCTTTCCGGGAATATCGCGCGCTTCGTGGAAAAGGCCGAGACTGACGCCGAGCGCATACGCAGCGAGGCCAGATTCCGCCGCTATGTGGACGACGCGCCGGATGGGATATTCGTCGTGGACGAATATGGGCGTTACCGCGAGGTGAATCCCGCCGCCTGCGCCATGCTCGGTTATCGGCCCGATGAGCTATTAAGCCTCTCCATACCGCAAATCTTGTCTCCCCGTTACGTCGAGGCGGGGTTAAAAGCCTTCGCCGCGCTCAAGGAGCATGGCAAAGACAGCCGCGAACTGGAGCTCATGGCCAAGGATGGCCGCATCCTCCCCGTCTCCATTTCATCCGTATCGCTGGCCGACGGCCGGTATATGAGCTTCTGCAAGGATATCACGGACCGAAAGCGCGCGGAGGAAAAGCGGGAGCTCTACTATCGCGCCATCAACGCCTTGGACCAGGCCGTCGTTATTACCGACTCCGAGGGACGCATCCTCG
>JBGSKZ010000675.1:0-1393 GCA_041741035.1 Treponematales bacterium | reverse complement strand
CACGGTGCTGGTGAGGGAGCGCATGGGCGCTATGGCCTCCTGCCTGCCATAGCCCTCGCCGCGGGGGCAGGCGTTGCCGCTTACGCTTACGAGGCCGCCCTCGATGAGCAGTTCCAGCCTGCAGCCGCGCGGGCAGAGTATGCAGCTCAGTACCTTAGTTTCAGCCATGGATAGCCTCGCCTTCCCTATCGAGTTCTACGAAGAGCGCCGCCTCGCCCGTAAAGTCCGTATCGGGCAGCGCTATACGCTCCATTTCCGGCGGGCGCAGCGCCAGGTAGCCTCGCGAGAGGATAGCGCCGCGGGAAGAGCCGCGTATAGACACGCGCGGGCCGTCCAGCAGGCTGGCGTTGCTCCGTAAAAAGGCGACGGCCGGCGTGGCGCTCGCCGCGTCGACGAACTGGGGCACGGCGTAGAGGAGGCCAGGCCCCGCCCTGAGCGGCACGAGAACGCGCTCCCTCTTCCCCCCGAGGGCGAAGGCCGCGGCCGCCCTGCCCGCTATCTCGCCGGACTCGGATACGTAGTCGGCGAGGTCGCTTACGTGCACGGCGTTGCCGCAGGCGAATATGCCGTCCGCGAGCGTATGCATATTCTGGTCAAGCTTTGGCCCCCTGGTAGCCGCGTCCAGGGGCACGCCGAGGCTCGAGGCAAGCTCGTTTTCCGGTATGAGCCCCACGGAGAGGACGAGGGTATCGCAGGCTATTTCCCGCTCGCCGCCGGGCACTATGCGCTGACGCCCGTCCGTCCGCGCTATCGTGACGCCCTCCACCCTGCGCTTGCCGTGCACCTCGCTTACCGTCGAGCAGAGGCGCAACCCTATGCCATAGTCCTCAAGGCATTGATGGACATTGCGCGTCAGGCCGGAAGGCTCGCCCTTGATCTCGTACACGCCCTCCACCTCGACACCTTCCAGTATAAGCCGCCTCGCCATGATGAGGCCTATGTCCCCGGAGCCCAGGATCACGGCTTTCTTCCCGGGCAGGAGGCCCTGCACGTTGACGAGATACTGCGCGAGGCCCGCGGTGAATATTCCGGCGGGGCGGTCGCCGTGGATGAAGGCCTGCCTGTCCGTGCGCTCGCGGCAGCCGGTAGCCAGCACCAGGGCCTTGGCCTCGACGCGGCTAATGCCCTCCCTACTCACGCAATCCAGGAAAAACCGGCCGTCCGCGCCGCGTTCCGCCTTCGTCACGAAGGCTTCCAGGAGCAACTGGGCTCCGGACGAGCCGGCCCGCCCGATTTCTCGCAAGGCATACTCGGGCCCCGACAGCCGCTCCCCGAAACGCAGGAGCCCGAAGCCGTCGTGCACGCATTGCTTGAGTATGCCCCCCAGGCGCTCCTCCCGCTCTATGATGAGGACGGACGCGCCTGCCGCACGGGCTTCGCTCGCCGCCGCGAG
>JBGSKZ010000674.1:0-1284 GCA_041741035.1 Treponematales bacterium | reverse complement strand
GAGTGGCACGCTTATTGCAATATGAGCTGCATACGAAACTCGCCACAAGGAGCTTGCATGAACTCTATCGACTATTCCAAGACCGCCCTTACTGAGGTGTACGGTACGAACAGCTTTTCCAATTCAGTAATGCGGGAATGGCTGCCTAAGACGAGCTATAAGGAACTCCTTCTGGTGCAGGCGGGGGAAAAGGAATTGCCGCTGGAGTTGGCCGACGTCGTGGCGGGAGCCATGAAGGCCTGGGCCATCCAAAAGGGCGCCACCCATTTTACCCACTGGTTCCATCCGCTTACCGGCCTAACCGCTGAGAAGCACGACGCGTTTATCGCCCCAACCGGAGACGGTAAGGTGCTCATGGAGTTCTCGGGCAAGGAGCTCATTAAGGGCGAGCCCGACGCCTCCAGCTTTCCGTCGGGTGGCCTGCGCGCCACCTTCGAGGCCCGCGGCTATACGGCCTGGGACGTGACCAGCCCCGCCTTCCTCAAGCAGGACGCCACCGGAACGACGCTTTGCATACCGACCGCCTTCTTCAGCTACTATGGCCAGGCCCTCGATAAGAAGGTGCCCCTCCTGCGCTCCATGGACGCTTTGGGCAGGCAGGCCATACGCGTGCTGCGCGCGCTCGGCAATGAGAATACCCAGCGCGTCATCACCACCGTGGGCCCGGAGCAGGAGTACTTCCTCGTGGATAAGGCCTATTTCGACGCGAGGCCCGACCTCATGCTCACCGGCCGCACGGTTTTCGGCTCCATGCCGGCCAAAGGCCAGGAGATGGAGGACCATTACTTCGGCGCCATCAATACCAGGGTGGCTGCCTTTATGCGGGAGCTCAATTACGACCTGTGGAAGGTGGGCGTGGCCGCCAAGACCCAGCATAACGAGGTGGCGCCTAATCAGTTCGAGCTGGCGCCCATATTCGGCACGACCAACGTTGCCGTCGACCATAATCAGCTGGTCATGGAGACGATAAAGAAGGTAGCCAAGGCCCATGGCATGGAAGCCCTACTCCACGAGAAGCCCTTCGCCGGCGTGAACGGCTCGGGCAAGCATAACAACTGGTCCATGGCCACCGACGACGGCATAAACCTCCTTGAGCCGGGCGAAAACCCCGAGTCCAACGCGCGTTTCCTGCTCTTCATCACCGCGATCGTCGAGGCCGTCGACCGCTAGTCCCTCCTCCTGCGCTCCTCGACGGCCATAGCCGGCAACGACCACCGCCTCGGCGCGAACGAAGCGCCTCCGGCCATCATATCCGTGTTCTTCGGCGGCCCCTTGAGCGAGATT
>JBGSKZ010000673.1:0-6177 GCA_041741035.1 Treponematales bacterium | reverse complement strand
CCGAGCGGCTGCTGGCCGGCCTCCGGGCGGCCACCAACGCACGGCTGGCGTCGTTTTCGCGCATAGCGCGCATCGTGCTGCAGGAACAGCCCTTCGAGAAGACCGCTACCATGAAAATCAAGCGCTACCTCTATCCGGGGCTGCAGGCCGAAATTTCTTGACAGTTGCGGCCTTAAGCCCGTAGGATCGACGCAGCACGACACCCGGCTTGCACGCCCGTAAAGAGGATAAATGGCTGCGGACTATATAATGGAGAGCGAGGCCGAGTATAAGCGCCTCGAGCTTAAGACGGATGTATCCATAGTCGAAGACTACGCCCGGCGCGCGGGACTTTCCAAGGGCATGCGCGCCGTGGACCTCGCCTGCGGGCCGGGCCTTACCACCTCCATCCTGGCTTCCATCGTGGGCGAGGGCGGCTACGCGCTCGGCCTCGACGCCTCGGCCGAGCGCATAGACCGGGCGCGCAAGCGCCATGGCGCCGCGAACACCGGCTTCGATACGAGGAATTTCCTGCATCCCATTGAAGGCGTGGGACGTTTCGATTTCGCGTGGATGCGCTTCGCTCTGGAGTACTACCGGGCTGAAAGCTTCGATATCGTGCGTAACGCGGCGGAATTGCTGTCCGAAGGCGGCACGCTCTGTCTCGTCGACCTCGATTACAATTGCCTCAACCACTACGGCATGAATCCGCGCCTGGAGGCGGCCTTTTACTCGGCGATAGCCCAGCTCGAGTCCAAGGCCAACTTCGACCCCTACGCGGGGCGCAAGCTGTATTCGCATTTGTACCGCTTAGGCTTTGAGGACATCAGGGTAGCAGCGGGAGCCCATCACCTGATCTATGGCGAGCTCAAGGAAGTGGATGAATATAATTGGGCTAAAAAGATCGAGACCCTGTCCCGCAACCTGCCCATAGAGCTGCCCGGCTACGCGAACGTGGGGGATTTCCAAGAGGACTTCATGGCCTTTTTCAGGGATCCCAGCCGCTTTACCTATACGCCCATACTGGCGGCGTGGGGACGCAAACCCGCCTAATTGCGGCTATCCGGCCCTAGGCTTGAGGCCCCAAAGGCGACGGCATCCATGGCGACCTCCGCCATGCCGTGGCTTGGCGGGGCGGCTAGGCCGAGCGGAGCGACGACGCTCGGGCTGCGCACCTTGCCATCCCGCAAAGCTCTGAGCAGGGCATGCACGGCCGCGTCGTCCAGGTGATGGCCAATCTCGTTCTTGAGCATCTCTATGGCCGCGTCCATGGGCTGAGGCTCGTGATAATGCCGCCTGGCGCTTATGGCCTCGAAGAAGTCGGCCACGGCCAAGATACGAGCGCCAAGCGGTATCTCCTCGCCCTTTAATCCCCGCGGATAGCCCGTGCCGTCGAGGCGTTCATGGTGGGAGCCGGCTATAAAGGGCACCTGCTGATAGGCGCCGCTGAAATTGATCCTGCTCAGTATATCCTGGGTCTTTACCGCGTGGGTCTTGATCTCCTCGCGCTCCTTGCCCGACAGCGGCCCGCGCTTCTTGAGTATAGAATCTTTAATGCCTATCTTGCCGTAGTCGTGCAATTGGGCGGCTACCCGTATTACCTCGGTGAGCTCGGGCGGCAGGTGCAACTCTTCGCAGATAGCCAGGGCGTATTCGGTGACGCGCTCGGAATGGCCTGCGGTAAGGTTGTCCCTGGCGTCTATGCTCGCGGCCAGGGTGCGCAGTATGGAGCGGAACTGTATCTCGCGCTCTTCGGTAAGCAGGGCGCTGTTGACCGTTATGCCTATCTCCGGGGCTATGCCCATGAGCAGGTTTATGTCGCTTTCCACCAGGGGGCGCTTGCTCGCTAGATTGTCCACGGCCAAAACGCCAAGGCATTGGTCCTCGTAGAGTATGGGGCAACATATGAAGGACTTCGAGCCCATCTTTATCATGAACTCCAGGCTGTGGTTCGAAATATCGTGCTCAATGGCCGCCACGTCATTGATGAGGAAGGGCTTGCGCTCGCGGTAGCAAACGACGAAGACGCCGCGGGACTGGGGCTTATAGAGGCTGAATCGGGCTTCGCGCACCTCGTCGAATAAGGCGGGCGAATAGCCGAAGCCCGCGCGGAATTCCAGCATGCGCTTCTCTTCGTCCGCCAGGAGTATGATGCCGCGGTCGTAGTCGAGGCGCAGGCTCAATATGTCCATGACCTGCTCGAGCATGGTATCGATCTGCTTGGTAGCGCTGAGGGCGTGCCCTATCTCGTTGACCATGAGCGCGTGGTTGTAGTTGCGCTCGGCGTCGTCCAGGAAGCGCTCGGTGGTGGAGCGCAGATGATCGATGACGGAGTCGAGTTCGCGTTTCTGAAAACGCTCCACGAGCAACGACAGCGCGAAGAGCAGGAATAGGCCAAGCAATGCCAGCCACGCCGAGGCGGCGCCCGCGCCTGACAAGGCGGCCAAGGCCCAGGCGGAAAGCGCCGATACCGCCGTGCCCAGCCGCGCGATGCGCAGTACGGCGGCCTTGGACTTGCGCCAGGATATGCGGTATCTACAGGCGCTGCCGCCTTTAGACATGCACTCGGTATGCTCTATCTTAGGGGCGCGGTTGTTGAAGCCGGACACGATGGCTTCGAAATAGCCGATGCGGTTCTCGCACTGGTAGGGCTTTTCCTGCACGCCCTCCTTGGGCGTGACGATAATCTCGATTTCGGTCGCGCTTATGCGCTTGGCCTCGAATACTGCCGAGCGCGTGAGGCTGCCTGCTATCTTGCCTATGGCCTCGAACACCTTGCCCGGCCCGGCGAGCCCGAATACGTAGCGGGACATGAGGCCCAAGCCCTCGGGCGAAGCGTTATAGCGGCCCGCGTCGCGGGCTATGTCCGGATTGCCCGTCAGCTGCACGAGGCGCTCGTGGAAGCGGTCGGTCTGGCTCTGGCTGAACCAATGGCCATCGTCCTCGACCTGGTGCGCCTGCATGCCCGCGTAAGCCAGGAGCTCGCTTATGTTCAGGTAGCCGTATTTGCTGCGGATAAGCCTGATGAAGGTCTTAATGATCTTGCTATTGTACAAGGCCAGGCCCTCGCCCGGGTCCGGGAGCTTATTCTTCTTCATCGCGGCAGGACCTCTTGAATGTGTTGCGTACGGATTCGAAATACGGATCCGAGTTGGTGGAGTCCAGCACCCATAATACGTACTTCTTCTCGCAGGGAAGGCTATGGCGGTCCACGTAATCCTCGGGGAATATGAGTATAGGAGGGTCGTCGGCGGCATAGTGGGATCGAAGGGCGTGCAGGGCGGAGAAGAGCATGCTCGGCTTGAGCAGCCCGGGTTCCAGCACGATGGCGTGCATGCAATTAGTAAGGTTTGACAGATTAAGCCCGAGGTCGGATACGCTAAGGAGAAGAACGGCTAGGAGCTTTCCCTCGGCCTTGAGGCAGAAGAGCTGGCGTTCGCGCTTAAAGCCCTCCCGCGCGTATTCGCCCGGAAGGTCGGGGTCGCCCTCGGCCACGAAGCGTATATCCAGGGCGTCGAGCATGAGCCCCCCTGACATAAGCTCATAGCGCAGGCCCAGTTCCGAAAGGTCCTCGTCGCGCGCGGGAAAGAGCTGGAAGGCGTCCGCGCCCAAGCCTGGCTCGGGGGGAAGCTTCATATAGGCGAAGGCATCCAGGGACGAGGCTTTCTTGTCGTCGAGGTCCCTAGCCACATTGCCGAACACCCTGTTAGGGAAGCGGTTCTCGCGCCGGTAGTAGCACATGAGATATTTCATGTGCGCGCTGGGATGCAGGCGCACGTCGTTCACGAAGCGGCCCATCTCGTCGAGCACGCTCACCCCGGCCAGACCGTAGCCGCTGCGCGCCGCGGCGTGGTGATGAATGAGCCACGCGTTCGCGTAGTAGCGAAGCATGGACATGTGCCCGAAAATCTTGCCCTTGTCCTGGAAGAAGAAATGGCGGGCTATGGACGGGCTTTCAAGGTAGAGCTTGCGGTAGGTGCTCTTGAATTCTTCCTTGCGCGCCTCGAGCGATAGGTACTTGGTGGGATATAAAAAACCCGAATCGAAAAAGAAGCGCCACAGCTCATCCATGTCCACGCTGGCGCATACCTTGAGTTTATCGCTTATCGACTGGTGGATGATGGCCGATAGTTGCACCTGGTCCTTGCTCTCCAAATCCAGAAACACGATGCCGCAATGGACGAGGCAGCGCTCATCCTCGTTGCGCACCACGTTGCGGTAGAGCACCTGGGCGCGGCACTTGAGTACGAAGCTATTGGCTATCTCTATGCTTAGTTCCGGCAGGATAAGACCGGGGCTGAGCAGGGAATGCTCGAGGAATTCCTCGACGCACAGCCCCATGCAGGATAGATTCTCCACCTGCAGGTAGGCCGGCGCGCCCGTAAGGGGGTGCCTTAGGCGGGCCATGGCGGGCGGCGACAGCCTCTGCCGCTTGCTGCGAAGCTCCCGCGGCGTATAGCGCCGTATATTGCTGAAATTGGGGGCAAGCACGATCATGCGCTCGCGGGCCCCCCGGTCCAGCCTCGTTACGAGGCATTCGCCCGAGTAGAGCAGGCCGCTAGGCCCCGATAAGAGCAGGGTCACCGGCTGGCCTGAGTTTATCCAGCCCAAGGACGACAGGCTCGGTTCCTCCACGAGCACGCGGAAGGACAGGGCGTTAAAATCCTCGAGCCGCCCGCTTAAACTTATGCCCGCCTGGACTATCCTGGCCTCTATGCCCTGGCACTGGTGTCGGTCCATGGAGCGGATGCTTTTTTCGTAGCCGGATTGGGGTATGCGGAAAGAAACGCCTTGGGCGTCCAGGGACAGCACTTCCGCCCGCACGCTCAGGTGGCTGGCTCCGTCGCTCAAGAGCAGGCTGTCGCAATCGTAGTGCTTGAGGCGATCAAGCGAGGGCTCTGGCGAAAGCCATTTGCAGTTGAGGGTCTCGTTAGCGCAGGGTAGCGGATAGGCCTGGCAGTAGAGATAGCTTTCGAACTCCCGGTGCCGGAAGCGCACGAAAATCGCGCCTTCGCTGAAATTGATATAATTGAACAAGTTGAGCAGATCGCGGCGCTTTACCCGCTTACCCTCTATAGAAATAGGCAGCGGGGATGGCAGGCTGGGCCCGAAGCCCATATCCGCCGTATGGGCGATATCCGCGGCGGGGTCAGGCAAGGCGGCCTCTTTTCAGGGGCCCCGCGCAGGGAGACGACAGGCAGCGGCAAGCGATCGTTAAGCTAGTCATTGTTTTCCCTAAGGATCCTTAGTACTGAGCAAGACCATAATGCGCCGACAAGGGCTCTCCGTCAATTAAAAATACGGGCATAACGAAAAAACGCCGGCTCCCGCTGAGGGGAGCCGGCGCGACCGTGCCGCGGAGAGCGGGCAGGCCTAGGGCATGAGCAAATTCGGCATGAACATGGTAATGGCGGGCACGAAGGTGATGAGCATGAGCACGGCCACCATGACGAGCCACATGGGAAGCATGGCCTTGATCACCTGATCGATGCGTATGCGCCCTATGGCGCAACCCACGAAGAGGGCGGAACCAACCGGAGGGGTGGTAAGGCCTATGGCCAGGTTGAGTATGAGCATGATGCCGAAGTGCACCGGCGAGAGGCCGAGGGCTCCGACGACTACCGGGTACAGTATGGGCGTGGTAATCAGGATGAGCGGGGCCATGTCCATGATAGTGCCGAGCAGCAGGAGAAGCAGGTTGATGAGCAGGAGGAGCACGACCTTGTTATGGCTGATGGTGAGCAGGGCCTCGGTAGCCAGGGCCGGTATGCGCAGATAAGCCATGAGCCAGCCGAAAGCGCTCGCAGCCGCTATGAGGGCCATTACCATGGCCAGGGTCTTTAGCGCGTTATACAGTATGCCTTTTAAAGCTTTTAACGGTATCTCGCGGTAAACGAAGAAGGTAATGAAGAAGGCGTACACTACGGCTATGGCCGCCGATTCGGTGGCGGTGAACACGCCCGATATGACGCCGCCCATGATGATGATCGCGGTAAAGAGGCCCAGGATAGCGTCCCTGCTTATGACGAGAGCTTCCTTCCAGCTGTACTTGCGCTCTTTGGGATAGCCCCTCTTGATGGCGAAGATGTAACTCACGACCATGAGGCCCACGCCCAGCATGACGCCGGGTATGAAGCCGCCTAAAAAGAGCCGGCCTACCGACACGCCGCCCGCGGCCAGCGCGTAGATGATCATATT
>JBGSKZ010000672.1:0-1703 GCA_041741035.1 Treponematales bacterium | reverse complement strand
GTCTTGATGGCGTTGCCTTTGACGAGGTCGGTACCGCCGGCCACGACCAAGGCCCAGGCGAAGAAGAAGCCCACGCCGGCCTGGATAAAGCCGCCGTATATTCCTATGGCAAAGAATATGGCGTAGATGGCGGCTTTGGGCAGTCTCGTCGCTTTCTGCTCTTCCCACATTTTGGGTTTGGCGATGAGCAGGACGGCCATACCGGTAATAAGCGCGGCTATGACGATGTTCAGGACTTTTTTGTCCACCTGGATAGCTATAAAGGTGCCGAGTATAGCGCCTAAGGTCGATGCCGCCGCCAGGGGCAGCGCTGACTTCAGCGCCAGGGCGCCTTTCTTCTTAAAGCTGATGGCGCCGGATACGCTCTGTAGCAATATGGATATGCGGTTGGTGCCGTTAGCTAGCGCCAGGTCGAGGCCGAGGAAGCTGAGCGCGGGCAACGCTATGAGTGAGCCGCCGCCGGCTACCGTATTGAGGAAGCCTTGCAATATGCCAATTACGATTATTCCCGCCCAATGATACCATTGCATGTCTATCATGTTTTTCCTCCAGCCTACCAGACGGCGCAGCAGCCGTCGGTGCGGCCTTCCGTGCCGCCTATGTAGCCGCCTTCATGTTTCCAAATAATCTGGCCCCGGCCAAAACTGCCCGCGTCGCTTTGGTATTGAATGCGGTGGCCGCACCGCTGCAAGGCGCGCAGCAGCTCGGGCGAAAAGCCGGTTTCCAGCTCGGCTTCCAGGCCCTTCAGCCACTGCCAGCGCGGCGCGTCCAGGGCCTGCTGCGGGTTCATATGAAAGTCAATACTGTTCATCAGCACCTGCACATGCCCCTGCGGCTGCATAAAGCCGCCCATGACGCCGAAGGGGCCGATCGCGTCGTCGCCCTGCGTTAGAAAGCCGGGTATGATGGTGTTGTAGGGGCGCTTGCCCGGCTCAAGGCGGTTGGGGTGTCCGTCCTCCATGCTGAAACAGTGGCCGCGGTTGTTGAGCGCTATGCCTGTGCCCGGTACGACGAGGCCGGAGCCGAAGCCCATGTAGTTGCTTTGTATGTACGATACCATGCCGCCTTCGCCGTCAGCGCAGCAGAGAAAGACGGTGCCGCCGCTCAGGGGCTCGCCCGCCTTAAAGTCGCTTGCCGTTTCCTGGATGAGGGAGGCTCGCCGCTTTCCGTAGTCCGGGTCCAGGATTTCCTTGAGCGCTAAGTCGGAAAAGCGCGGGTCGGCTATATACGCGTGCGCGTCGGCGAAGGCCAGCTTAACGGCCTCGATTTGGCGGTGGATGGTATCCGTATCGTCATGGCCGGCCGGCTCGTACGCGGCCAGGGCGTTCAGGGCAAGCAGGGTGGCCAGGCCCTGCCCGTTGGGCGGCAGCTCCCACACCCGGTAGCCTTTATAGTCCACGGATATAGGCTCCACCCATTCGGGCTTGAAGGCGGCCAAGTCCTCGGCGCGCATAAAACCGCCGCCGCTTTCAGATGCCTTGCATATGGCGGCGGCCAGGCTACCGCTATAAAAATCATCCGCGTTGCTGTCGGCTATGGCGCGCAGGCTAGCCGCGTGATCGGGCGAGCGCCAGAGGGAACCGGGGAGCGGCGCCTGCCCTCCAGGCGCGAATACGCGGAACCATTCCGCTAGCTGCCCCGACTCCAGGCCAGGCAGGCCGTCGCCGTAACGCTGAAAGGCGCGCCGCCAGTACCAGCTCGCG
>JBGSKZ010000671.1:0-7780 GCA_041741035.1 Treponematales bacterium | reverse complement strand
GCAACGCGCAGCAGGCCCCGAAGGCGGCTCACGCTCGTGCCAGGATTCGCCGCGCGGGCCGCTATGCCCTTGGCGCAATCCATGGGCGAGCCGCCGCCGAAGGCCACGATAGCCTGGCAGCCGCGCCCTAAATAGAGGGTTAAGCCCTCCTCTATATTGCCTATGGTGGGGTTGGCCTGCACCGCGTCGAAGAGCGTATACGCTACGCCGGCCCCTGTAAGCCCGGAAAGGAAGGGCTTGAGTATGCCCAGGGCGCTGAGGCCCTTGTCGCTAACCACCAGCACCGAAGCAAAGCCTTTTTCCTTAATGAGAGCCGGCAGCCTGAGCACGCTTCCCGGCCCCGTCAAAAGCTCTGGCGGCGTAAAATCCAGGAAATTCGCCGCCAGTTTCATTATACCCTGGAAAGACCTGTAGTAGGCGTGCCTTAGCATAGCCATGCGTGCTCCCTTGCCGGCCTAAAAGCCTGGATACTAGATATTGATATCGCTCTTGCGCCGGCGCGGGTCGATCTGGCCGGGGAAAAGCAGTTCGTAGGCATCCATCGCTATCTGCAGCTCTTCGTTGGTGGGAATTACCATGATGCTCGTCGGCGAATACGGATGCGACACGATGCCCTCGTCGCTGCAATTGGCGCAGTTGCGCGAATAATCCATGACTATGCCGATGTTCTCGAGGCGGTGGCATATACGTTCGCGCATGCGGTGCCCGTGCTGCCCCACCCCGCCGGTGAATACCAGCGCGTCCACCTTGACCAGGTTGGCCATGTACGAGCCTATGTATTTCCGCACGCGATGGGCGTATACGTCCAGCGCTTCGGCGGCGTTCTTGTTGCCCTGTTCCGCGGCCGCCTCAAGGTCGCGCAGGTCGTTCGACAAGCCCGAGAGCCCTAAAAGCCCGCTCTTCTTATTGAGCATATTCATAAGGTCGTGCATGCTATAGCCGCGTTCGGAGAGGTAGCCCAGTATAGCCGGATCGAAATCTCCCGAACGGGTGCCCATCATGAGGCCCTCAAGGGGCGTGAAACCCATGGAGGTATCCACGGAGCGGCCCGCCTCTATGGCGGTGATAGACGCGCCGTTCCCCAGGTGACAGGTGATGATATTGGTGTTTTCCGGCCTGCGCCCCAGTATCTCCAGGGCGCGGCTCGCCACGTAACGGTGGCTCGTGCCGTGGAAGCCGTAGCGCCGTATCCTGTGCTTCTCGTAGAGCTCCCGCGGCAGGCCGTACATATAGGCCGTGGGGGGCATGGTCTGGTGAAAGGCCGTATCGAAGACAGCCACCTGGGGAAGCCCCGGGATAAGACGTTCCGCCTCCCGTATGCCGGTCAGGTTGGCCGGATTATGCAGGGGCGCCAGCTCGATGTTCTCCTCGATGGCCGCCAGCACCTCGCCGTCTATAACCACGGACTTGGCGAAGCGCTCGCCGCCGTGCACGACGCGATGCCCTATGGCGCCCAACTCGGACATTCTTCCCAGTATGCCCTTCTCGGGGTCTACGAGAGCCTTGCCTACCGCTTGCATGGCGGCGGAGTGGTCGGGGAAAACCGCCTCGATGACGATCTCGCCCTGGGCCGAATTCTGCTTCAAGAGACCCTTAGCCTCTCCTATGCGTTCCACGCCGCCCTTGCCCAGGCTTACGCGGCGCGGCATGAGGAAGACTTCGTACTTAAGGGAAGAGCTCCCGCTGTTCAGCACTAAAACGCGTTGTTCGTTACTATTCATACATACCTTCCGCGGTGATATGGCGTTGTATCCATAGTACGGCAGGCCCAGGGATTACGCAACCTGAGTCTTGCGCGCGGCAGGCCTAACAGGCGCTGGCTAAGGCCTTTTTCACGGCGAGTAGCAACTGGTCGGGGGTGAAGGGCTTGGCCAGAGAACAGGCTATGCCGAAATGGCCGGTGAAATTCTGTATGGAGTCGGCGTCGGTGGAAATGCGGCCGGACATAAGCACGATGGGAACGCCGGGCTTGCGCTGATTGACCTCAAGGGCAAGCTCCAAGCCGTTCTTGCCGGGCAGGACGACGTCGATTATCACGAGATGCAGCTCTTGGGCATCCAGGGCTGCGAGGCCTTCCGCTGCCGAGGCGGCGCTAACGGCCTTATAGCCCGCCTTCTCCAGCATGAGGGTCGTCACTTCCCGTATGCTCCACTCGTCATCTATGATCAAAATCGTCTGCATCGCGTTTGGCTCCTCTAAAGACTATAACAAGAGCGGGCCGCTCGCGCAAGCGAAGGATAAGCCTCCGCTTTGCCGGAAAAGCTGTTGACTGCCCCCGAGCGCCGCGGTTATTATGCCCGCAGGCCGGGGTGGTGGAATGGTAGACACCAGGGACTTAAAATCCCTTGAGCCATAGGCTCGTGCCAGTTCAAGTCTGGTCCCCGGCATAGTTTTTTCTTAAGCGCGGCGCCCGCCGGCCCCTATTGCGCCTAGGCGCTTCGCTGCCCATACTGACCCGCATGGAAGACCGACGCAATATACTTTTCGACGAAATGCCTTTTTCCTATAAACTCGTCAAGGATAAGAAGGCCATCGTTTACTATAAGGGCAAGGAAGTCTTTACCGCCGTAAGCAAAGACTACAACAAGCTGCAACGGGTGATAGCCATGGACAACGCCTACGAGTTGCAGCTCTTCCTGGCCAAGATCACCGGCAATTTCAAGCGGGGCAACGAGCGCGGCTAGCGGCGGACCTAAGTCTAGCCATGAAGCGCGAGCGCGTACAGGCAAGCGTCCCGCGGCTCAGTTCCGAGCATGGGCCGCAGGGCATAGCGCGGGAGTATGCCTTCCCGCTTAAAGCCGGCTTTTTCAAGCACGCGTATGCTGGCGGCGTTTTCCGTGTCGCAGCTTGCCCAGGCCCGTTCGAACGGGGGACAGGAGCCGAGCCAGGCTAGGAGCGCCTTGAGGGCCTCCGTTGCGTAGCCCTTGCCCCAATGCTTCCTATGGACGAGATAGCCCAATTCGGCCGACGCGCCTTCCGGAACGCAAGATATGCCCCCTATCGCCCTGTCGTCGCCCGCCAGCGCGATGACCCAGTACCATTTCGCCCCGCTTTCCCAGTCCACGGCGCGCTGGGCCAGGGCTTCCCGTATGGGGGCCAGTTCGCGTTGGACGCGCCAGTCGGCGAAGCGGGCCACTTCGGGATCGCTGCCGTATTCGAATATAGCCTCGGCGTCTTCAAGCCGCGGCCTGCGAAGGCGTATAGGGCCCAGGTCAAAGGATTCAGGCGGGGGCATGGCGGCTGGCCCTTTCATTTGGAGCTTAAAGCGGAAACGCCGTCCCAATCCGCCGGAGGGGGCGACGCGAGGAATTTTCTGCAGCGCGCGTAATACACCCGGCTCGGTCCGTCGGCCATGTCCGCACGAAGGCCTGCGGCGAAGGCGTTCAGGGCTTCTTTCCATCGGCGCTGCCTATAGAGCCCAATACCGGTATCGAAGCTTGCGAGCGTCGCCTCGCGGGCGTCGCTCAGGGTACCGGCGAGCCCGATAAGCTCGAATACGCGTATGGGCTCCGCCTTGCCCACCACGCGTATCGTGTCCAGCTCCCTATACCGGAATTGGCCGCGGGTGGCGAGCCAGGTGTATTCGCTGGCCATGGTATAGGTACCATAATATTTGTTCGCGCCTTCAAGCCTTGACGCCAGATTTACCGAGTCCCCCATAACGGTATAGTTCATGCGGGTATGCGAGCCCATATTGCCGGCCACGGCCTTGCCGGTATTGAGCCCCATGCGCACCTTGAGCTCGTCCCTTCCTTCCGCCCGCCAGGCGGTCCGCAGCTCCTCCAGTCGGGCCTGCATCTGCACGGCGGAGAGGCAGGCGTTGTAGGGATGTTCCGCGTAGCTCAGCGGGGCGCCCCAGAAAGCCATGATAGCGTCGCCCTCATACTTATCCACGGTACCGCGGTTCCTCATGATGATATCCGACATTTCGGACAGGTATTCGTTGAGGAGCTGCACCAGGTCCTCCGCGCTCAGCTTCTCAGATATCGACGAGAAGCCCGCGACGTCGGAAAAAAACGTGGTTATTTCGCAGGATTGGCCGCCGAGGCGCAGGGAATCTGGGTTGGCGAGTATCTGGTCGATAACGTCCTGGGCCAGGTACTTGGAAAACGCTCCTTGGATGAACTGCCTATTTTCCTCCTCCCCGGCGAATTTGCCCAGCATGACCAGGGTGGAAGGCAGCACGAGGGCGAGGTTGAGGCTGAATTGCCCCACGACGACGTAGGCTTGGAAGAAAGCCAGGAAGATTACGGCATTCGCCCCCAGCACGGCGGCTATGATGAGCGCTATGGAAGGCTTGGCGGACAGGCGCCTGATCGAGAGCACTATGGCTATGGCGAGGACGGCGATAAGCGCGAACTCGGCCGCCTTGGGAAGCTCGCGCATGAAGCGCCCTCGCGCCAGGGTATTGATAAGCGTAGGATAGGAACCGACCATCCAGTACGCGCTCGAAAGCGGCGTAACGCCTATGTCCTGGGTACCCGTCGCCGTGAGGCCGATCACGGCGACCGAACCGTAAAGGTAGTCCACCTCGGACTTGATGCGTATGGCCGTAATGAGTTCCCTTATGGAGCTCATTTCAGCCTCGTCCGCCTCCGCTCCGGAAGCCTTGGCAGCCTCCAGCTCCTTAAGCCGCGCCCCGCTTTCGTCAAGATAGCCCTGGATCAAGGCCTGGTAGTCGGCCAACTTGGCCCAATAAGCTTGCTTGAGGGGGAAGCGCCGCTCGAGGTCCTCTTCGGCGGCCATGGAGAGCTTGATGGCCTCAAGCTCCTCGGCAAGCTCCATGCGGAGCGATTGGCCGGACTCCATGTCCTTGAGCATGAGCTGGAATTCCGCGAGCTCGGCGTTCGCGGCGTATTCGAAGAGCGCGTGGGCAGAAAGGGTGCGGGCCGTGGAGGGGAAATCCCCTATCCAGTCGAAATACACCGAGCAGCGCTTATCCACCGGTATGCGTATATCGCCGCGCTCGCCGCTCACGGGATGCACCGCGTCGCGTATAGTTATCTGCCTGCCAGGCTCCAGCTCAAGGGCGTCAAGGCCGACGCCGCACATTCGCAGGAAGGAGACGAAGCCCAGCTGGAAGTATACGCGCCCATCGAAGACGCGGGCCAGCCGCACGCGCCTGTGCGTTCCGTCCTCGTCGGCATCGTTGTCCACGAAGCCGAAGTCATCGACCGCGAGCATGATGCCGGGTATGGGATAGTTGACGGCTACGCGATCGGCGTCTTCGAGGGCCTTGAAGGCCTCTTCCCGGCCCGCTGGGATGGGCAGCGATGCCTTGCGGGTGAATTCGGCGACGGCGGCGGCCCTAAAGGCAAGCTCTTCGTCGCTGAGGCTCGGCAGTACCGATACGTTCGCGAAGGAATAAGGCATGACAGCGCGGCCGTAGTCCCCCGCCGCGGCGCTCAATTGACCGTCATTGTCTATGATGAGCGAGGACAGCTCCTCGGCTCCTATGGCCTGGCCTTCGGCGCTGGAAGCGGCGAGCGCCTCAAAGCCCGCCATATTGACCAAGGCCGGCGAGCTTTCTATGAACTGCAGGTCGCACACGAGGCTTCCCAAGCCCGCGGCGTCGAGCTGCCTCAAGGCTTCAGCGTAATAGTAACGCGGCCAGGGATACACGTCCAAGGCCGCTATGCTGGGGTCGTCGACGTTCAGGAGCACGAGTTCCGGGAGAGGCTCGGCTTTGGGCTTAAGGCGGAAGCGCAGATCGTAGAGAGCGTACTCGACGCTCTTATACGCGGGGCTGAGCGAAAACGCCATTATGAGCGCGGCCATGGCCAAGGCCGCCAGTATCGAGCCAAACGGCCCCTTGGTCAGGCCTCCCAAGCGCGCCAGGAAATGCTTCATGGCTACCCCTCTGTATCAGAACGACAGGCTTAAGCCTATGGATGCCGCGTAACGGATATCGTTGCCCGACGCAAAGGCCTTGCCCGGCAGGAACAGCCCGGCTCCCAGCAGGAAGCTCAGGTCAAGGAAGGGCGACCAGCTCAAGCTCAGGTCAAGCTCGTGCCCCAGGTCATGGAAAGGGAGGACGGCGTCGGCGGTATTTATGGGCGAAGCGGCCCTGTGCTTCGCGAAGTAATAGTAGCCGAGGCTTGCCTTGACCTTTGCCAGGGTGGCGCCGAGGCCGGCGCTCGCCATGTGAAGATTGCTGAAATACGGCCTCAGCACCAGGCCGGTATCCACATTCCCGAAAGATTGAAAGGCCTCGTCGAAATCCGCCTGATTGCCGCCGGGGCCCTGCCCGCTTATCCTGTCCTCGTCGCCGGAGGCGAAGGCGTAGCCAAGGCTGATACGGGGCCGCAGGGATCCTTCGAAGGATCGCAGGTAAGCGGCCCTCGCGGCGTAAGCCCGTATATCGCCGCGTCCTGCGCCCAAGGGGCTATAGCCATGCTCGGCATAGCCCTCTACCAGGTAATCGCCGCCAAGAAGCAGGCCCTTGGCCTGCAGGCCGCTATACCAGCTGGTGTAGTACTCCTCCGGCCTTGAGCCGAAGTAGCCCTGATACAGGCCTAAGAGGCTCAATTCCTGTCCCTTGATGAAGGAAGAGGCGGAATATGCGCCGATATAGCGTTTGGTACCCAGCGCGTCGTCGGGCAGGAACATGGCATAACGGGAAAAATCGGGTGAAATAAGCCCCGTATAATAGCCGAAGGCCTTGGCGGAAAACGCCTTGCCGTAGAGCTCCACTTCAAGCCCATCCCCCGTTCCGGAGAGCGCGAGGCCGGAGCCCAGGGAGAAGCTCTTGCGGCCGGCGGCGAGGGTAAACGGCGCGTCGCGTATGAGGAGCTGGATAAAGGCGTCGCTTACTTCCCAGCGGTTAACGAAGCTTGAAAGGATATCGCTGAAGGGGAGAAGCTGGGCTGACGCGCTATCGCGGGCCCGTATGTACAATTGCCATTGTTCGGGCAGGCTCAGCCTAAACCATAGTTTCGCGCCGGCGCCGGCCGCTAAAGCGGCGCTGAGCCCCTGCCCTTCGGTCAAGCCGGCGGCCGTTAGCTCGCCGCCCCAATCGAGGAGCCAGGGCTCTTTAGGCCCGGCGCCGGGGAAGGCGTCCTCAAGCTCCGCTTCCTGGCCGAAGCTTAGCGTAGCGGCGAGGCAGAAGAGGCAGACGGCAAGCTTTTTAACGCCAAGTATCATAAGGCGCGCTCCGCGAGGCTGCCCAGGCTGTTCATAAAATCGAGCAGCTCCATCCCGCCCATCGCCTCGCCCGGGCTGCTGGCGGACTTGAATACGCCTTCCATGACGAGAGCCCTGAAGGCGTAGCGCTCGGTTGGGAATAAGAGGTACAGGGCGGAAGTCCGTAGCTTAAGGGCCGCGCACGCTACGCGGCTGGCGCGGCCCTTGGTAAGGGGAGTATCCGGCTCGAACGCGGAAAGTGCCTCCTCGAGCCTGGCCAGGTACGCGTCCGCGTCAGGCAAGCTCAAGGATAGCGAAGGCAGCAGGGAGGCCAGGTCTTCTATCGTGGCCGAGCGCTTTGAGGCGAGAGACGCGAGCTGGCTGAGCTCCTGGCCGTGCGATAGGCTTATGCCCAGGCAGAGCAGGGCCATACTCAGGAAACCGGCGCGAGGTGTGCGACGCATAGTGGCTCCAGTATAACGCTAAGCTTTACGGAAATAAAAGGAATAACGAAAGGGTTCCGCTGCTTGGGCTGCCGGCGACCGCGTCTATGAGGCCGCCGAGCTGGCTGGACAGCGGATCCGCCGCCGCTATGCCGGCTTCGCTTTCGGGGGCGAAGGCCGAGCCTGCGGAGGGCTTGTCCAGCTCCAGGGCAGGC
>JBGSKZ010000670.1:0-1301 GCA_041741035.1 Treponematales bacterium | reverse complement strand
CGCTCCCGTTCCCGGCGCCGGCCGGGCGCAGGAGTCCGTCCAAGGCGCGCAGAGCCTCGGACGCGCCTAGGGGCAGGACTATATCCGCTATGTCGGCGCTGAATTCGCTGGCCTCGGGGTTGATCTCAATAATGGAGCCGCCATGAGCCTTCACCCTGCGCGGCAGCGAGGCCGCGGGGTATACCGTGCCGGTGGAGCCCACGATAAGGCAGAGGTCGGCGCGCTCCGCCGCCGCCACGCTGTCCCTATAGGCCCGCTCCGGTATGCCCTCACCGAAGAACACGAAATCCGGCTTGTACACGCCGCCGCAGGGGCAGCGGGGCGGCAGTTCGGCAAGGGCCGCTTCGCTAGCCGGGGATCGCCCGCCGCAGCGCAGGCAAACAATATCCGTCGTGGCGCCGTGGAATTCGGCCAGGCGCTCGCTGCCCGCCTTGCGGTGCAGGCCATCTATGTTCTGCGTAACGGTAAAGTCGAGCAGGCCGGAGCGTTCCCAGGCCGCAAGCACGCGGTGCGCGTCGTTGGGCTCGAAGGGGCGGGCGAACGCGTAGAAGATGGCGCGTATCGTAGCCCAGGCAAGGCCCGGCTCGGCCTTGAAAAAGCCAAGCTCGAGGTGCCGCTCGTCGTACTGGTCCCAAATCCCGCCAGAGCCGCGGAAGGTGGGCACGCCTGATTCCGCCGATATGCCCGCCCCGGTAAAGGCCATGACGCTGCGGGCCGAGCCCAGCAGCGCGGCGGCGGCCGCCAGGTCGGGCTCGATCTTTGCGTTTCTCATCATGAAGCACTCCCTTGACCCGTCGCCGCAGCGCGTAGACAATACGGTTCCAGCCCATTATAGCGAGGAAGCGCCATGTACGCCTATTTAAATTCGGCCCTCTTGGAGCCTCGTTCTCTCGCGTTCCTCTTAATTTTCGCGTTCCTGCTCTTCGCGCTCCTGGCCCTCGCGTTGGCTTTGGGCCTAAAGCTTGGCAGGCGGGCGGGCAGGCTCGAGGCCGAGCGCGGCTTCAAGGCCGACGAAAGGAGCGCGCGCGACGACGCGGTCAAGCGCTCGCGCTCCGTGCTCACCGGGCAGATAGGCGAGCAGCTGTCGCCTTATTTTCCCGATTTTCCCTGCGACCACGGGGACGCGCGCTTCCTGGGCAAGCCGGTGGACTTCGTGGCCTTTCCCGGCGCCGGAGCGGGCAAGCCCTACGAGGTGCTCTTCATCGAAGTGAAGAGCGGCGACGCGCGGCTGTCCCCGCCCGAGAAGGCGCTCAAGGAAGCCGTGCTGGCGGGCAAGGTGCGCTGGGTGGAATACAGGCTGC
>JBGSKZ010000669.1:0-6525 GCA_041741035.1 Treponematales bacterium | reverse complement strand
GCCGCCGGGAAGGACGCGGAAACGGCTTCGGGCCCCGGGGGCGGCCTGTGGGCGGGCTTTGACCCGAACGCGGCCTTGAAGCGCCGCATCATGCGCGGCCTCGTCGATACGCTCTGCTTTAAGACGGGCAGCTTCACCCTTAAGAGCGGCAAGCTGTCGCCCTTCTACGTGGACCTGCGGCGCGTCATATCGGATACGGCCCTGCTGGACGACATAGCGAGCGCCTACGCGGCCGCGGCGGCGGGCTTGTCCTTCGATCGCATAGCGGGCATACCGGCGGCGGCCCTGCCCCTGGCCACGGCTACCGCCATAAAGCTGCGCAAGCCCATGATCTGGCCCCGTATGCCGGTAAAGGATCACGGCACGGGCAATAGGGTGGAAGGGGCTTTTAAGCCGGGCGAGCGCGTATTGCTTCTCGACGACCTCATCACGACCGGCGCGTCCAAGCTAGAGGCCATAGCCATACTGCGGGCCGAAGGCCTCATCGTGGAGGACTTGGCCGTGCTCATAGAGCGGGGCAGGCAGGGCCGTAGCGATATGGAGGCCCAGGGGGTACGCGTGCGATCCTTCTTCCATGTACGCGAGCTCTTCGCCCTGTGCTTCGAGCTAGGCATCATCGACGCCGGGGAGCGGCGCGCCATGGAAGCCTACGCCGACGGGGAGTAGGCGGGGAGTAGGCGGGGCTTCAGGCTTTCTCGGTGAGGAGAGAGGGAGGCATGGTCAGCATGGCCGCGAGGTTTTGGCCCTCGAGGAAGCTGTCCATGTGATTGCCCAGGCTTCTCCATACCGCGCCCGCCACGCAATCGTCCTCGCGCTCGCAATCGCTTTTTTTGCCGCATATGCAGGGAGCTATGCCCAAGCCTTCGCCCGAGGCCTCGAGTATGTCTTTCAAGTTGATATCGCTTAGCGGCTTCGCGAAGAAAAAGCCGCCTCCGGGACCGCGAACCGAGGATATCATGCCCGATTTCCTGAGCCTGAAGAAAATTTGCTCTAAGAATTCCGGCGATATAGCTTCCGCTTCCGAGATAGTCTTGATCGATATTGGTTTTTGCCCGTCTGACAGCCTGGCCAAGGCTAAAGTAGCGCGCAACGCGTAGCGTCCTTTTGTGGTGATCCTCATTTTGTTCTCTCCTAAGCTAATGCTTATACATTTACTCGCTATTTGCAATAAAAATAGCACGAAGTACGGCGCTTGAACAGCGCTTTTTCTGAGCTTTGGAGGCGGTTCTTCTATATATACAAGATCATGCAGAAGCCTTGCATAAAACCGGTACACTCTGTATATTAATACAAGCGTCACTTTCGGGTGATGTTTAAGCTCCGTGGTTTTACCTCCTTTTTCCACGGGGCTTTTTTTTATGCCCTTTGCGCCGCGCCGTCGGCTTATTGGCGAAAAAAATCGCTATTCGTAGGGCCGAAAGCGGTCTTTTCTTGACTTTTAGTGCTTTTTAGCTTTATCGTGATAAAGCGTATTCCGTTGCCAGCGGATATAGTCATTATCACAGGACAAAGCAATGAACAAGATCAAAGTATCGTACGCTCCTTCCGTTCGCAGACTTCCGTCCTACTTACTCATAGCTAAACAGGCCTTGGAAAGCGGCGACGAGTATCTGTCCGGTACCTTTATTGCGACAGAACTCGGCCTCGAGCCCATACAGGTACGCAAAGACCTTTCTATAACCGGCATAAGCGGCAAGCCTAAGCGCGGATACCCGGTAAAGCCCCTCGTGGAAGCCATAGAAGCCTATCTCAACTGGAACCGCCGCGTGGACGCCGTGGTCGTGGGGGCGGGCCATCTTGGCAGCGCCCTGATGGGCTTCCCCGGCTTCAGGCAGCACGGCCTCCATATAGTGGCCGCCTTCGACGCCGACGCCAAGAAAGCGGGGGGCTCCATATACGATATGCCCGTCTACGCCATGGCCGATATCCCCGCGCGGCTCCCGGCCCTCGGCGTGCTTACCGCTTTGCTCACCGTTCCCTCGAGCTCTGCCCAGGAAGTGGCGGACGTGCTCATAGCCAACGGCATTAAGGCGCTCTGGAATTTCACCAACGTGAAGCTCAAGGTTCCCGAGGACGTGGTCGTCCAAAACGAGGACCTTTCGTCCGGCTATGCCATGCTCTCGATAAAATGCCGGATGCGCAGGGAGCGGCTCAGCTGACGTGGCGGAAGCCAAGGACCTTGAGCAACGGGATTACTTTAAGAACCGCCTCATAAAGCGCGACCGGCACCTCCGCAAGTGGGCTAAGCGCTACGATACGGATTGTTATAGGGTATATGACCGAGACATACCCGAAGTGCCCCTCGCCCTCGACCGCTATGCGGATACCGCCATACTCTACCATTACGAACGCCCCTACGAAAAAGATCCCCTCGAGGAGGACGCGTGGCTTGACCTCATGAAGGAGGCGGCCGCCGAGGCTCTAGGCATAGAGCCCGGCCTTATATTCATTAAGACGCGCCGTAAGCTCGGGCTTGAGGAGCAATACGAAAAAGAAGGCAGGCGCAACGTGAGCCGCGTCGTGCGCGAGCAGGGCCTGCGCTTCCTCGTGAACCTGAGCGATTACCTGGATTCTGGCCTGTTTATGGACCACCGGCCCAGCCGCGCCCTCGTGCGCGCCCAGGCCCTAGGCGCTCGGGTGCTTAACCTCTACGCGTATACGGGCAGCTTTTCGGTTTACGCGCTCGCCGGCGGCGCTAGCGAGCTCTGCGCCGTGGACCTGTCGAACAATTATATTGCCTGGGCCGACGACAATATACGCCTCAACGGCCTCCCCGAGGACCGTTATCGCGCCGTACGCGCCGACGCCCAGGCCTTCCTGCGAGACGAGCTAGCCCGCGGCTCGCTCTACGATATCGTCATACTCGACCCGCCCACCTTTTCCAATTCGAAAAAGATGGAAGGTTTCCTCGACGTGAACAGGCATTGGCCAGAGCTCGCGCGCGACTGCCTCGCCCTGCTGGCGCCGGAAGGCTTCATACTATTCTCCACCAATTCAAGGAAGCTTGAGTTTGACGCGGCCATGCTGCCAGGCGCCGCGGTGCGCGACATAAGCGCCTATTCGGTGCCGCCGGATTTTAGGCCAAAGCAGCACAGGGCTTGGCTCATAGGCCGGAGCGAAACGCGGCTATCCTCGATAAAATTACCCTCCTAACGCTTGCATAAGCTTCGTAATATCCTATAATATGTCGCAAAGCTTGCGTTATCGTGCGAAATTATGCGTTCGAGTGCGTACGCAAGCAAGGAGTTGCTATGAAGCTACGCCCTGTCCTGCTCGCCCTTATCCTCTTTGCCGTCGCCCTTCCCGCCTTCGCGTCCGCTTCCGGATCGGTCATGGAAGTGCAAACGGCCCTGGTCATACAGATTGGCGTGGTGCTCTTCGTCGTGAAATTGGGCGGCATAGGGGCGCAGAAGCTCAAGATGCCTTCCGTGCTCGGCGAGCTCCTCGCGGGCGTAGCCATCGGCCCCTACGCGCTGGGCGGCCTTGCCATACCGGGCTTTCCCGCTGGCCTCTTCGCCACCGGGGCCCTGGGCGCCGAGTTGCCTATAAGCCCCGAGCTTTACGGCATAGCGACCATAGCCTCGATTATCCTGCTTTTCGAATCCGGCCTCGAGACCGACCTTTCGCTCTTCCTTAAGTATTCCGTGGCCGGCGGCGTCGTAGGCATAGGAGGCGTCATAGCCTCGTTCCTGGTGGGCGACCTTCTGGGCATAGCCATGTTCGGCGGCGGCTTCATGGCGCCGGGGAATCTGTTCCTGGGCATCATGTCCACGGCGACGAGCGTGGGCATTACCGCGCGCATACTGTCGGACCGCAAGAAAATGGACAGCCCCGAGGGCGTTACCATACTTGCCGCCGCTGTATTCGACGACGTGCTGGGCATCATATTCCTGGCCGTGGTCATGGGCATAGCGGCCATAGGCGAAATCAGCGGCGGAGGCCTGGATTGGGGCAAGGTCGGCCTCATAGCCGTGAGGGCCTTCGGCATATGGCTGGGCTTTACCGTGCTCGGCCTCGTGCTCGCCAAGCGCATAGCCTCTCTGCTCAAGCGCTTCAAGCACGCCAGCGCCTTTACCGTCCTGTCTCTGGGCTTGGCGCTCATCATAGCGGGCGTGTTCGAAAAAGAGGGCCTGGCCATGATCATAGGCGCCTATGTCGTGGGACTGGCGCTTTCCAAGACCGATATCAGCCATATCATCATAGATAAGATCCACGTGCTCTACGATTTCTTCGTGCCGGTATTCTTCGCCGTCATGGGCATGCTCGTGGACGTACGGCAATTTTTAAGCCCTACGGTGATTATCGGCGGCCTCATCTTTACGGCGCTGGCGGTGCTCTCCAAGGTCATAGGCTGCGGACTGCCCGCGCTCTTCGTGGGCTTTAACTTCCGGGGAGCCACCCGCATAGGCGTAGGCATGGTCCCCCGCGGCGAGGTAGCCCTTATCATAGCCGGCATAGGCGTGGCCTCGGGCATTTTGAGCGCCCAGGGCTTCGGCATGGCCATCATGATGACCCTCCTCACGACGGTCATAGCGCCTTTCGCCCTTAACCTTACCTTGAAGTCCCCATTGCCGGGAGCCAAGAAGAAAGCGCTCGCCGGCGAGTCCCTCTCCTATGAATTCCCCTTCCCCTCGGAAGACCTCGCCCTGCTGGTAACCGATACCATGACGCATCAGCTGCAGTCGGAGGGCTTCTACGTGCGCACTATGGGCATAGAGGAAGGCATAGCGCAGGTACGCAAGGCCGACATGGTGTTCTCCATGAGGCTGGACGGGGAAACCCTCGCCGTGCAGGCCTCCCAATCCACCATGCCCGTCGTGCTCACCTCGGTTTTCGAGGCAGTGGCGGCGCTCAACAATAGCTTCGGAAAGCTCAAGAGCGATTTCGATCCCGCGAGCCTCTCCAAAGTCCTCCTGCCCGAATCGGCCCCCCTCATGCCCTCCGAGGCCAGGGTCATAGACCGCTCATGCATACTGATGGACCTTAAAGGCGACACTAAAGAGGCGGTGATAAAAGAGCTGCTCGACGCCCTGGAGAAGGCGGAGAAGATTAGCGACCGGGCCTTGGCGGAAGAGGCTATCATGGAGCGCGAGCGCTCCATGAGCACCGGCATGCAGCACGGCATTGCGGTGCCGCACGCGAAGACCGACGGGGTAGAGCGCCTGGCGGCGGCCATAGGCATAAAACGGGGCGGCATGGACTTCAAAGCGCTCGACGGCGAGCCCACCCACATCATCGTGCTGTCCGTATCGCCCAAGAAGCATCCCGAGTCCCATATGCAATTCCTGGCCGGCATAGGCAGCGCCCTTGGGGACAAGACGCGGCGCGACGACATACTCAACGCGCGCAGCGAGGATGAAGTGAGCCTCTTGTTAGGCCTATGAGCGCGGCTTGCATCCGCAGGCGCCCGTATGCTAACATACGGGCCATGATGTCCTGCTTTCCTTCGATAGACCTGAGTACCGTACTCGCCGCGCGCTCCGCCAGCGGCGCCTTCGCGTATGGGATAGGTCCGCTCGCAGAGGAAAGTATAGATATTTGAGATAATCAGGTATCGTATACCCCAGCCGCGCGGCCCGTCAGGACCGCGCGGCTTTTTTCTTGCGGTATGACGAGGCAGGGTGCCTGGGTCGAAAGGAAAGACTATGGCGATTATTGAGGCATTAGGTATAACGAAGGATTTTGGGGGAGAGCCCCTCTTCGCGAAGGCGGATTTGAGCATAGAGCCCGGCGAGAAGCTCGGCTTCGTGGGCCGGAACGGCTGCGGCAAGACCACTCTGCTCCGCATGCTCGCGGGCTTGGACGACGACTACCAGGGGCGCATACGCGTAGCCCCGGGCGCGCGCATAGCCTATGTGGCGCAGAAAGCGCCGGATTTTGGGCCAGGGGAACAGGTGGCGCAATTCCTCTGCAGAGAGCTCCTCGCCATGCGCGAGCGGCTCGCCCAGCTTGCCGAGGCCATGGGCGACAGCGAGCGGGCCACGGGCGCCATGGCTGAGTACGGCTCCCTTCGCGAGCGTTACGACGCCTTGGACGGCGACGGGGCCGAGGATGCCGCCCTGCGACTGCTCGAGCGCATGGGCTTGGGCGACCGCGCGCAGGTCGAGGCACACGCTCTTTCAGGCGGAGAGAAGAATACCGTATGCCTGGCGCAGGCCATGATGGGCCGCCCGGATTTGCTCATACTCGACGAGCCGGGCAATCATCTGGATATGGCGGGCCTCGCGTGGCTAGAGGCCTTCGTAGCGAGCCTGCCCTGCGCGGTATTGGTCGTATCCCACGACCGGCGCATGCTCGACAGGATAGCCTCGTCCATAGTGGAACTGGAGGGCCGCGGCCTCAAGCGCTACGCGGGCAATTATTCGGCCTACCGCCTCCAGAAGCTCCGCGACGCGAGCGGGCAGGGGCAGCGTTGGCAGGCGGACAAGAAGAAGCTGGAGCGCCTCGAGGCGCTCGTGAAGAAATTCGCGGAAATAGCCCGGGCAAGGCCCGACCCTGCCTGGGGCAAGCGCCTGCGCGCGCGGC
>JBGSKZ010000668.1:0-1180 GCA_041741035.1 Treponematales bacterium | reverse complement strand
CGATCTGCTCGGCTATGCCCGCGACCGGCGTATAACGGTCGGCCCCGTACAGGGCTACGCGCCCGGCCGCTTGCAGCACCGCGGCGGGCGGCCTAAAATCGGGTTCGCCCACGGTGAGGTCGATGATATCGGCGCCGCCTGCCTTGAGTTCGCGGGCGCGCTGGTTCATGGCTATGGTGGCTGAGGGCTTTAAGGCCCCGGCTCTCTTGGATAGGGAAGGCATACGCCAAGCGTATAGCAGGGCATCGTGTTTTTGCAAGAAGTAACGCGGATAAAGTTCAGCGGAGGATCATATACATGAAGAATCTTAGGCTTACCGGGACAAAGGAAGGCGGCGCTCGCAGCGTCGTGGCGCTGGGCGACGTACGCATAGGCGAAGGCCTCGTCGTCATAGCCGGCCCCTGCGCGGTGGAATCTGAAGACCAGCTTATACGCACCGCCGTAGCCGTTAAGGAAGCCGGCGCCACCATGCTCCGCGGCGGCGCCTTCAAGCCCCGCACCAGTCCCTACGCCTTCCAGGGCTTGGGTCTCAAGGGTCTAAAAATACTGGACAAGGCCAGGAGAGAGACGGGCCTACCCATCGTCACCGAAGTGATCGACACCCGCGACGTGAGCTGGGTGGGAGAATACGCCGACGTACTGCAGATAGGCGCGCGCAATATGCAGAATTTCTCCCTTTTGCGCGAGGCAGGGAAATCCGGCAAGCCCATACTGCTCAAGCGGGGCATGTATTCCACGCTGGAGGAATGGCTCAACTGCGCCGAGTACATACTGGCAGAGGGCAATTCCCAGATCATACTCTGCGAGCGCGGCATACGCAGCTTCGAGACTTTTACCCGCAACACGCTGGACTTAAGCATCATACCGGCGGCGCGTTCCCTAACCCATCTGCCCATCATGGTTGACCCCTCGCACGGAACGGGCGTGCTGGGCCTCATCGAGCCCATGAGCCTTGCCGCCGTGGCCGCAGGCGCCGACGGCCTCGAGATAGAGGTGCACATAGACCCATCTTCGGCCTTGAGCGACAAGGATCAGCAATTGTCGCCGGCGGCCTTCGCCAGGCTCATGCGCAAGATTACGGCCCTTAAAGCCGCGCTTATGGAAATCGACGAGGACGAGGATCAAAGGGGAGCGACGGGGGCGGACAGGGCCGCCGCGTTGGCGGCGGAAGGCGCGTCGC
>JBGSKZ010000667.1:0-1340 GCA_041741035.1 Treponematales bacterium | reverse complement strand
GCGCCGCTTCGGCGAGCAGGCGCGATATCGTCCGCTTCGACGCCGCGCGGTCCTGCCACGCCGGGGCGTACTGGAGGAGGCTTATGCGCATGGACGGCACCGGTGGGCACGTTTCATTTCGTGAAACTACCATGCCCCGTTAAAATTGGTCAAGTTACTATGGGTAGAAATTATGGGAAGGCGGCTATTTTTTTGTTAGTTCCCCGAAGCTTATTGCTGTCGCGCGCCTTAGGCCAGCTCTTCCACGTAGAGCTCGAAGCCTTCGCCGTTTACCGTCACCCTGTAGCGTTTGGCTGCAGCCGCCGGGCCAGGCTCGCTCAGGGGCATAGTCGCGCTCAGGGGCATAGTCGCGGCGGCCGACGCCGATAGTGGCGGCGGAGCCTCGGCGACGCTGCGTAGGAGCGCTTCCCGCTCGCGCAGGGCCGCGATGGCCTCTTCAGCGCTTACCTGTATGAAGCGCACGCTTTGGCCGGGACGGGCCTGGCCAAGCAGGGCTAGATCGGCTTTTATGACCTGGGCTATGCGGGTATAGCCGCCCGTGGTCTGGCGGTCGGCCGTGAGTATTATGGGCTGGCCGTCGCCGGGCACCTGCACCGTGCCCGCCTGCACGCCCGAAGACACGATATCGGCGCCATGGCCGTGCCCTACGGCGGGGCCGTTAAGCCTGCAGCCCATGCGGTCGCTGTTCGGCGATATCGTGTAGGGTTCCGTAAAGAAGCGCCGGAGGCCTTCCTCGCTGAAGCGGCCGCTTTCATGGCTGGCTATGGCGCGGAGCACGAGTTCGCTCTTGAAGGAGGGGATAGCGCTAGCCGGCGCTACCCTTTCGAACCGGGCGGCTTTCGTATCCGGGGCGGCGGCGAGGGGCAGCCTATCGCCGGCTAGCAAGGCGCGCCCGTTATGGCCGCCGAAACCGCCGCGCAAAAAAGTGCTTCGGCTGCCCATGACCCTAGGCACGCGGAAGCCGCCGTTCACGGCTAGGTATACGCGCAGCCCTTCTTCGGCCATGCCCAGGCTGAGCACGGACCCGGCGTCCGCGCGGAGGGTACGATTGCGCTCCGCCGCGCGCCCGTCGAGGAATACTGGCGCCGAAGCGCCGCTTATGGCGAACAGGCAGGGCCGCTCGAAGATCAGCTCCATTCCGCCGAGCAGGCATTCTATGCAGGCTTCGCCGCGCACGTTGCCCGCGAGCGCGTTGGCCACGCCCATGGAGTATTCGTCCATAGGCCCCGAGGGAGGCACGCCGCTTGCCTGGTAGCCAAAGCGGCCCGAGTCCACGATAAGGCTGAGGCTTCCGGGCTTGCGCACGAGCAGCCCCGGCTCATCCCGCCGCCCCGCCGGCG
>JBGSKZ010000666.1:0-1135 GCA_041741035.1 Treponematales bacterium | reverse complement strand
TCGTCGCCGCCCGCGTAGGGCTTCCGCAGCGCTATCGGGGCAGATGGCCAGAGCACCTCCAGCTCATAGCGCTTAAGCGCGGGCGGCGCCACCACGCTCACAGCCCGCTCCTCGTAGCGTATCGAGCCGTCCGCCCCGCGGACCAGGCGACGCCCCGAAAGGAAGCGGGCGGCGGGCTCAAAGCTCTTAAGCGTGGCCGAGAGGCCTATGCGCTGGAATTCCCCCGATAGCAGGCTGAGCCGCCCGAGCGAGGAAGCAAGGCTCGTGCCCCGCTTGGAGCCTATGAGCGCGTGTATCTCGTCCACGACGACAAGGCGGAGCTCCCTGAGCAGGGCAAGGCCGCTTTTTGAGGACAGGAGTATGAAGAGGCTCTCGGGCGTCGTGCACAATATGGAAGGCGGGTCGCCCAGCATGCGCCGGCGCTCCGCTTGCGGGGTATCCCCTGAGCGCGTGGCCACGCGCACGCGCGGGAAAGACTCGCCATGCGCCGAAAAATAAGCGCCAAGCTCGCGGAGCGGCTCTATAAGGTTCTGCCGTATATCCTCGTTCAAGGCTTTTAGCGGCGACACGTAGAGCAGGGATACGCCCCGGACGGGGAACTGGCCGCAGGCGAAGCGGGAAAGCGCGTCGAGAAAGGCGGTGAGCGTCTTGC
Source organism: Treponematales bacterium (assembly GCA_041741035.1). GTDB lineage: Bacteria > Spirochaetota > Spirochaetia > Treponematales > UBA12059 > UBA5200. The sequence continues at coordinate 483 of JBGSKZ010000666.1, read as the reverse complement.
CCGATCCCGTAGGGGCGCCCGCCAGCACGTGCTCTCCCGCGGCTATGCGGGGCCAAGCTTCCCGTTGCACCGGGGTGGCTTCCCCATAGCGCTCGTCGAACCACGCCCGTATGAGGGGATGGAAGCTGTCGGGCAGGGCGGATTTCATGCTGCGGGCTCCTCAGCGGTTCATTCTCTAGCGCCAGGCCTTACTGGGCTCCCCGAATTTTAGCTCCCGGCGCGGCCCTGCGCAGCAGCCTTAGGAGCTCGTCCAGGGCCGCCGGTTCATAGACGCCGGCGCCCGCCGCCCATACGGGATCGAGCACGGCGCCGGGCCTATAGGGCTGCAGCCAAATCGTATCGCGGCTTTCGATATAGGGCAAGACGGCCTTGGCGTCCTCGAGCCCGAAAATTCCGGGGGCGCAGGTAATCCTGAACTCGTAGGCGCAGCCCAGGCCCCGCACGACGCGCATGCTCCTTGCCACGGCCTCGCCGAGTCCCGCC
>JBGSKZ010000665.1:0-2200 GCA_041741035.1 Treponematales bacterium | reverse complement strand
TCCGCTTGGCGGCTCGCTTGCCTTTGCCCGCTCGATTGAACGGAAGTACCTGAGCCTTGGCGGAAGCGTCTCATACGGCTTCCGGGTAGACAGTATAGTGGTCGAGGACGGTAAGGCCGTCGGCATAGTCGGAGAAAAGGGCGAGATCCGGGGCGACATAGTCGTATCGGCGGCCGATGCCCACGATACCGTGGAGCGCCTGTTGGGCGGCCGTTACCGTAGCCCGGGCTTAGAAAAGGCTTTTGGCTCCTTTCGCCGCTTTCCTTCGCTATTGCTCCTGGGCTTGGGCCTCAAGGGCGATTTTTCTGGCTACCCCCATTCCTATTCTTTCCCCCTGAAATCGCCGCTCGTGCTCGAAGGCGGGGAGCTGTCGCTATTAAGCCTGGGTATACGCTTTTTCAGCTTTGATCCAAGCTCCGCCCCTTCAGGAAAGACCACGGCCATGGTGATGATAGCTACCCGTAATGACTCATGGTGGACGGAGTTGCACGACCGGGACCGGGCGGCCTATGACGCGGCAAAGGCAGAGGCGACGCGCCGCATCATCACCGCCCTCGAAAGCGAGATCCCGGGCATAGCCGCGGCGGTGGAATTGACCGATTTGTCCACGCCGGCCACGCTCATACGCTACACCAACAACTGGCATGGCAGCTATGAAGGTTGGCTTCCCACGATCCACACTATGGGCGCGAAAATCCCGAGAACCCTCGAAGGTCTTGCTAATTTTTATATGCTGGGCCAATGGCTTAATCCGGGAGGCGGCTTGCCGCCCTGCGGCATCGATGGCCGAAGGCTGGCGAAACGGCTCTGCAGGGAAGAAGGGCGGAGTTTCAGAACCGGCGCTGGGCCGGGCAAGGACGACTAGGCTTGCCAGGCTTGCGTCAGGCTAAGATCTACCTTTGCCGACGGCGGGCTGTTCGAGTGCTTTCTCGCCCTGGATACGCTCGACTAGCGGTACGTAACGAGGAAGCGCTCAAAAGGCCGCATGTTTTAGGCTTATATCCAGCGCGCCAAGGGCTATCGGCTTAATCCCGCCCCGTTACTTACGAAGCGCAAAATAAAGCTAGCGCTGCTATACGGGAATAAAAAAGCACGGCATAGAAAGCCACAGGCCCATCGGTTTCAAAGGGTGCCTCCGTTCACGATAGAAATTTGCCGAAGATGCACGGTATTGTCGGTAGAAATATCCCGGTGTCGGTACATTCCTAATTTTAAGTAATGCTGATATCCATTGAGCATATTCCTGCCGGAAAACTGCATTACCGGAGCGGCGGCATCGCCTGCGCGTATCTTTATATAGCCGTCATCAGCCTGGCTCCAATGTATTTCCACGCTCATATGGAGCCATTGTCCGACCGGTAAGGCGATTAATTCTTCAATAGTGCTTTCATGGCCGGGATATTCTGGGGATAAATACCGTTGACCATCCAGTTCGCCCAGGTAAAAGGCAACGGGCGGAGAATGGGAAGGGAAAGAGTCCCAGGTTTCGCCTAGATTCGGGTCGGGCTGATCGTGCCACTGTCCCATTACCCACCATCTATTCAAAGGGCCATCGGCAATGAAGCCATCAGGTATCCGCATTTCCCATTCGTATAATACCGTGTCACCGGCAGAATAGGGGAAGTCGATTGAAATTTCTGCCCTAATGCCTTTGTTTAGCAGGGGCTGTCCATCATAAAGATGAAAAGCTACATAATCCTCATAGATGCTTACATTCCTGGCCGCCGGCACTTCTAAAGCCGCGTAGTGCCGCATAGCAGGATCGGCGATGAGCGTATCAAGGATCTTCAAGTAACTCAACTCATCCAGCGGGGCATTAAGCGTCGTCGCGCAGGATAGAGTCCCTATGAGCGTGGACATGAGCATAAACGCGTTCAATACCATCGATAAGGATTTCAAGCGCGATTGCATACAAGCCTCCTAGAGCGATCCTTTGGCGTAAAATTATCACAGTATCGCATCGCTTACCCATAATTACTAATTAATATGCAACATTATGTAAGCTGTAGTTGACATAAAGAATTTAATGATATACATTAAGTAAACCAAGACCTACTATTTGTAAGGAGAATCGCCATGTCGTATCAAGAGAAGAAAACCGTAACCAGTATAGCCTCCGGACTCATACTCATGGGGGCCTATAGCATCCATGCCATAAGCCGCTACCGTAGCGGCGCGGCCCCGCTCGATGACCTGGGCC
>JBGSKZ010000664.1:0-2203 GCA_041741035.1 Treponematales bacterium | reverse complement strand
TCCGCTTGGCGGCTCGCTTGCCTTTGCCCGCTCGATTGAACGGAAGTACCTGAGCCTTGGCGGAAGCGTCTCATACGGCTTCCGGGTAGACAGTATAGTGGTCGAGGACGGTAAGGCCGTCGGCATAGTCGGAGAAAAGGGTGAGATCCGAGGGGATATAGTCGTATCGGCGGCCGATGCCCACGATACTGTGGAGCGCCTGTTGGGCGGCCGTTACCGCAGCCCGGGCTTAGAAAAGGCCTTTGGCTCTTTCCGCCGCTTCCCTTCGCTATTGCTCCTAGGCTTGGGCCTCAAGGGCGATTTTTCTAGCTACCCCCATTCCTATTCTTTCCCCTTGAAATCGCCGCTCGTGCTCGAAGGCGGGGAGCTGTCGCTATTAAGCCTGGGTATACGCTTTTTCAGCTTTGATCCAAGCTCCGCCCCTTTAGGAAAGACCACGGCCATGGTGATGATAGCTACCCGTAATGACTCATGGTGGACTGAATTGCGCGGCCGGGACCGAGCCGCTTATGACACGGCAAAAGCGGAGGCGACGCGTCGCATCATCGACGCTCTCGATAGCGAGCTTCCGGGCCTAGCCTCGGCGGTGGAACTGAGCGACTTTTCCACGCCTGCCACGCTCATACGCTATACCAATAACTGGCATGGCAGCTATGAGGGCTGGCTTCCCACGATCGACACGATAGGCGCGAAACTCCCGAGAACCCTGGAAGGGCTCGCCAACTTTTATATGCTGGGCCAGTGGCTTAATCCGGGAGGCGGCTTGCCGCCCTGCGGTATCGATGGGCGAAGGCTGGCGAAACGGCTCTGCAGGGAAGAAGGGCGCATTTTCAGGCCGGGCGCTGAGCCGGGAGAGGACGACTAGGCTTGCCAGGCTCGCGTCAGGCTAAGGTTTAGCTTTGCCGATAGCATGCTGTTCGAGTGCTTTCTCGCCCTGGATACGCTCGACTAGCGGTACGTAACGAGGAAGCGCTCAAAAGGCCGCTTGTTTTGAGCCTATATCCAGCACGCCAAGGACTATCGGCACCAATCCCACCCCATTTCTTACGAAGTGCATAATAAGTACAGCGTTGCTAAGCGGGAATAAAAAATTACAGTATAGAAAGCCACAGGCCCATCGCTTTCAAAGGGTGCCTCCGTTCACGATAGAAATTTGCCGAAGGTGTACCGTATTGTCGATAGAAATATCTCGGTGTCGGTACATTCCTAATTTTAAGTAATGCTGATATCCATTGAGCATATTCCTGCCGGAAAACTGCATGACCGGAGCGGCGGCATCGCCTGCGCGTATCTTTATATAGCCGTCATCAGCCTGGCTCCAATGTATTTCCACGCTTATATGGATCCATTGTCCGGCCGGTAAGGCGATCAATTCGTCTAAAGTGGTTTCATGGTCGGGATATTCTGGGGATAAATACCGCTGGCCATCCAGTTCGCCCAGGTAAAAGGCTACGGGCGGAGAATGGGAAGGAAACGAGTCCCAGGTTTCGCCTAGATTCGGGTCGGGCTGATCGTGCCATTGCCCCATAACCCACCATCTATTCAAAGGGCCATCGGCAATGAAGCCTTCAGGTATCCGCATTTCCCATTCGTATATTACCGTGTCACCGGCAGAATAGGGGAAGTCGATTGAAATTTCTGCCCTAATGCCATTGTTTAGCAGGGGCTGTCCATCATAAAGATGTAAAGCTACATAATCCTCATAGATGCTTACATTCCTGGCAGCTGGAACTTCCAAAGCCGCGTAGTGCCGCGTAGCAGGATCGGCGATGAGCGTATCAAGGATCTTCAAGTAACTCAACTCATCCAGCGGGGCATTAAGCGTCGTCGCGCAGGATAGAGCCCCCATGAGCGTGGACATGAGCATAAACGCGTTCAATACCATCGATAAGGATTTCAAGCGCGATTGCATACAAGCCTCCTAGAGCGATCCTTTGGCGTAAAATTATCACAGTATCGCATCGCTTACCCATATTTTTTATAAAGTAACTACAACAAAATGTATGTTATAGTTGACATTAAGAAAATAATAATATACATTAAGTAAACCAAGACCTACTAATTGTAAGGAGAATCGCCATGTCGTATCAAGAGAAGAAAACCGTAACCAGTATAGCCTCCGGACTCATACTCATGGGGGCCTATAGCATCCATGCCATAAGCCGCTACCGTAGCGGCGCGGCCCCGCTCGATGACCTGGGCC
>JBGSKZ010000663.1:0-10784 GCA_041741035.1 Treponematales bacterium | reverse complement strand
GGCTTGATGGCGCTGGCCACGAGCCGGCAGGCCGGGTCGGCGAGTATCGCCTCCTCGTCGGGAGCAGCCAGCGCCCGCGGATACTTTCGCAGGAACGAAGCCACCTTTTCCTCGTCCCTGTCGTAAACCCTTAGCAGGGTTGCGCCGGCCTCCAGGAGACCGTTGCACATGGCGTATATATGCCCATGGTCGAGGCCTATTACCGAAAACCCGAACTCCCCGGGCTCGCAGCTCGGCTTGGAAGCGGCCTTCGACACGGGAGCATAGTTCATGCCGTCGCTTTTATCCGTCACAGGGTTCCGCCTACGCTTATGCCGCCCGGAAGGCTCGCGCGGCTCGTTTTTTTCTCATGGAACTTCACGGCATTGGCGAGTATGCCTTCTTTGGTATAGAAGGGATCCTTAGGCGTAAGGGGCAGCCGCGCGGGCTTGCCCGTGAAGGCGCTTTGGTACGCGGCCATGATGAATTCCACGGTCCTGCGACCTGCCTGGCCGTCCACGAGAGGCGGCCGCGCGCCTTCTATCGCCGACAGCAGGTCCTCTACCTGTCCGCAATGGTCCGCGTACTCCGGCCCGGGGATCGAGGCGAACTGCGCTTCCAGGCGAAGGCGCTTATCGTCGTCCGCCACGGGATAGCCGTTTTCCAGTTGGCGGCTAACCATTATCTTGTGCGGCAGCTCTATCGAGGCTTCGGCGCCGTCTATGATGAAAGACTGTTCCTCGCCATGGTGCACGAGGGAGCTCACGAGCGAGGCGGGGGCGCCGCTCTTAAAACGTATGGAGCTGATGGACAGATCCTCCACCTCGCTGTCGTCATGGCCGCGGTTATACAGGGCCGCGCTAATTTCCTCCGCCTCTCCCATGAACCACAAGAGGAGGTCTATATGGTGCACGGCGTGTATGAAGGTGCAGCCGCCGCCCTCCTTTTCCCAGGTGCCGCGCCACCACAGCTCATAGTATTTAGGGCCGCGCCACCACAGGGAGTTCGCCTGGGCGAAGAGTATCCTGCCTATGGCTCCCGAATCGATGAAGCGCTTGGTGCGCATGATATCGGGCTTGAAGCGGTTCTGGGCGATGATAGAGAGCGTGGCCCCGCCCCGCTCGGCGGCGTCGAGCATGCGGTCGCATTCCTCAAGCGTGGGCGCCATGGGCTTCTCGCAGAGCACGTGCTTGCCGGCCAGAAGGAAGTCGACGCTCACGGGCGCGTGCAGAGCGGGGGGCAGGCAAATGGACACCGCGTCGATATCGCCCCGCCCGAGCAATTGGCGGTAATCCGCCAGGGCATCGCAAGCAAGGCCGAACTTGTCGGCCTTCTGCCGCGCTTTAGCCTGCTCCAGGTCCACGACCGCGCGTATGGCGCAACGGGAGGGAAAGCGCAGATAGGCTTCTATATGGGAATCGGCTATGTCGCCCGTGCCGATTATCGCTACCCCTATCATCCTTTCCTCCACAGCTTCTTGATAGCCTTGAAGAGGCCGGTTTGCGATAGGATCATGAAGGCTATAACGATGAGGAATACTACGCATATGGGCCGGGCGAACATGGGAGCCAGGCTGCCGTCGGATATGATCAAGGCTCGCCGAAGGTTGGAATCCGCCATGGGCCCCAGGATGACGCCGAGCAGGAAAGGCGCGGAAGGGAAGTCTATCTTGCGCAGGAGGAAGCCGATAAGCCCGAACACGAACATAATGCGCACGTCGAACATATTGTGGTTGATCAGGAAGGCGCCTATGACGCAGAGCACGTATATGACGGGCATGAGTATCTTCTTGTTCACCCCGAGTATCTTTACGGTGAAGCGGGATATGCCCATGGCTATGAGCCACATGGCCAGGGCGGCGAACATCAGGTATATGCCTATCTGATAGACGAACTGCGGAGATTCGACGAGAAGGAGCGGCCCTGGCCGGTAGCCGTGCATGAGGAAGGCGGCCAGGAGCACCGCCGCGGGCGCGGAGCCAGGCACGGCCAGCGACATGACCGGTATGATGGCGCCGCCTATGCAGGCGTTATTGCCCGCCTCCGCCGATACGACGCCGGTCATATTGCCCTTGCCGAAACTGTCGGGGTCCTTGCTCGCGGATTTGCTGGCCCAGTAGGATAGCCAGCCGCCTACGTCCTCGCCTACGCCGGGTATGATGCCCACGCCCACGCCTATGAACGACGAGCGCACGATAGCCGCGATATTCTTGCCTATGCGGGAGAATCCGTCGCGTAGGCGGAAAGGCGAGAGCTTGAGTACCTTCGCCTCGAGCTGGGTAAAGGCTTGAATGATTTCCGGAAAGCCGAAGAGGCCTATCATGACGGGTATGAGCTGAATGCCGCTCATCAGGTTTACGTTGCCGTAGGAAAAGCGCGGATAGGTGTTCACCGAATCCATGCCTATCTGCGACACGATAAGGCCGAGCAGGCCGGCCATCCAGCCTTTGAGCACGTTGCCGTTGGAGGTAAGGCTGCCGCATATCATGGTGCCGAATACCGCCAAGAGGAAGAACTCCCAGGATATGAACTCCAGCGCGAAACTGGACAAGAGCGGCGTAAGGGTGAGCACGCAAACGACGCTTATGAGGGTGCCGAGGCTCGAGGCGGTAGTAGCCATGAATATGGCGAGTCCGCCCTCGCCTCTATTGGCCAAGGGAAAGCCGTCCAAGGCCGTGGCGGCCGAGGCGGGCGTGCCCGGTATATTCAAGAGTATGGCGGATTGGCAACCGCCTGAAATAGAGCCCACGTATACGCCTATGAGCGAAATGAGGGCGGCGTCCTTGGGAAAGCCGTAGCTTAAGCCGGTAAGCAGGGCTATGGCCATGGTGGCGCTCAGGCCGGGGAGCATGCCCATGATGAGGCCGGCCAGGGTGGCGAGCACGAGCACGAGCATATTGAGCGGCAGGAAGACCGACGATATCGCTTCCATCAAATATTGAACAGCCATTGGTCTCTCCTGTGTATCAGGGAAGCGGTATGCCGAAGCCTACCTGGAAAAAGACGACGATAGCGCCCATGGTAAGCGCCGAAATGATGAGTATGCGCAGGGCCTTGGTCGACCTGAGGTAGAGCATGATCGCTATGAGAAATAAGAGGGAAGCCAGCCAGAACGGCAGGAAGCGCAACAGCAGGAAGGTATAGACGAACATGATAAGCACGCCGCCGAGGGTTACCAGCGTGGCCTGCGCGCGCACGCTCTCCTTCCACCAGAGCCGTAAATCCGCTAGCCGGGCTTTAAGCCCGCCGTCCTTAAGGCTGGAGGAGAGCAGCAGTACGCTGCAGAACGCCAGCACGATGCCGAGAACGATGGGAAAGAAGCCCGGCGATACATAGAAGAGCTCTCCCGCGTCGCGGTAAATGCCGAAGCCCGCCACTATCACGTACGCGCTCAGCGCCATGAGCGCTAGGGAGGCCAGGAAATCGAAATGCTTCTTGCTTTCCATCGGTGTATTATCCTCTTTGCGTTACAAGCGGCAGGGGCCCTGTGCCCCTGCCGCCTAAGGCGCGCGCTTACTTGCGCTTGATGCTGAACTGTTCGGGAGATACCTTGGCGACGCCGGCGTCGAAGAGTATCCAGCTTACCGCGGAGGCCAGGTTCTCTACGTAGGGCTGGCTGGCCTTGCGGCCCATCGGGTTGATGATAAAGCCCTTGCTCTTGCAGAAATCGATGAATTCCTGGCTCTTGACCGCGGTATCGAAGGCCGCGTCGAGCTTGGCCAGCTTATCGGCGGAGAGGCCGGCGGGTATGGCTATGCCGGTGGTCTCGCCCATGGGCAGATACGACGCCGCGGCGGGTAAGGCCTTGGCGATAGAGGGTATGAGGGGCCCTCCGGCTATCTGGATGTCGTCCTTGGAGTAGCAGGCCAGGGCCCTGATCTTGCCGGCCTTGATCATGTCTTCCATCTCGACGAGAAGCTGGGTGGTAAAGTCCACTTCGCCCGCGAGCATGGCCAGGATGGCGGGGGCGCCGCCCGGATAGGACACGTGCTTATACTCGATCTTGGCTGCCGCCCTGAGCACTTCGGCGCCTATATGGCCGCCGCTGCCGGGGCCCGCGGTACCGTCGGTTACCTTGCCGGGCCTGGCCTTGAGGTCGGCGAGGAGGTCGTCGAGGGTTTTGTAGGGTGAGTCCGCCCGTACCGCTATGATGTTCGGGGTAAAGGTGGCAAGCCATATGTCCCACTCGCGGAAGGTCTTGGCGCTGGTGCCGAGCACGGGCATGGACGAGAAGGCCAGCATGCCGTTGGCGAGCAGGGTGTAGCCGTCCAGCGGGGCGTTCGCGACCACGTTAGAGCCGGCCGCGCCGCCCGCTCCGGGAGTATTGTTCACGGTGATGCTTACGCCGAGCGCCTTTGACATGGGGGCCGCGAGAGCGCGCGCCGTCAGGTCGGTGGAGCCGCCCGGATTGTAGGGCACGGTTACGCTTAAAGGCCTCGTGGGATAGGCCTCTTCCTTGCTTCCGGCGGCGAACGCTGCGAGGGGCGCGATGAGCATGGCTATGATGCCCACCATAATGATCTTGCGAACGAGTTTCCTGTCGATCATTTCTCTCTCCTTCACTACAACGCACATACAGATTCGCCCTCAACGAGGGTACATTCCTGTATTATGTGTTTCACGGGCACTTTACCGTCCCCGTTTATGACTTCAAGCAGCAGGTTCGCCGCTTTGCATCCCAACTCGTAATCGCCCTGATTGACGTGGGTAAAATTATTCTTGCCCGCGCTCACCCACTCAGGAGAGCCGATAATCACCACCGATAGGGCTTCGGGTATGGCTATGCCCCGGTCCATAAGGCAGCGTATGCCGCCCTTGGCCTGTATGTTGTAGCCGTAGAGCAGGGCCGTAAGCTCGGGGTGCTCGTCCAGGAGCTTTCCGGTCATGCGGTAGCCTTCGTCTACGGTAAAGCCGCCGTCCAAGGCCACCAGCCGGTCGCGAGAGAGGCCATGGTCGCGCGCCGCGTCGAAGAACGCCTGCTCGCGGTTCAAGAGATCGGGTATGCCCGAATCCCAACCTATGAAGCCTATCCTCGTATGCCCTTTGCCTATGAGGTATTGAGCGCCGACATAGCCGCATTGATAGTTCCTGGTGGTCACCCAGTTGTAATCGTCTATGCCCTCCAGGGGCCTATCCACCACCACCAGGGGCACGCCCAATTGCCGCAGGAGCTTGGTATTGGCGACGCCCTCCTTCGTCGGCGTGATTATGTAGCCATCCACCCGCTGTTGCTGCATGCGGTTCAGGATGTCGTGCTCGCGCTGCGCGTCGTCGAAGGTGTTGCATATGGTAAGTATGTAGCCATGGCGGTCGAATACCTCCTCGGTGGCCAGGACTATACGCGTGAAAAACTGGTTCTCGAACTGGGGAACGAGCACCGCTATCATCTTGCGCTTTTTGCCCCGCAGGCTGCTCGCGCCGCTGCATTTTATGTAATTGAGCTCCCTGGCGGCCTCAAGCACGCTCCGCCGCATTTCATCGCTTATGTAGCGCGTAGCGGACTCGGAAAGCACGTAGGACACCGTGGCGGCCGTGGTGCCCGCCCGTTCGGCGACGTCCTTGAGCGTTGCGTAGTGCTTCTTCATCGGCCCCTCGGCGTTATGCAATCGTTTGCCTGCGACGACGTCGCGCATTAGCTAGCTTGTTTATCAATATTGCTGTTAAGCAATCGTTTGCCTATTGATATAAAACTACGCTATACCCGTTTTTTGTTCCTGTCAATGAAAATCTCTTGCCTGATCGCGCTGCCTGCTGTATCAAGAGTGGATAGCTGTATACAAACGAGGATACCCTATGCGCATCGGCTGCTGCCTTAATACCCTTGCCTCCGCTCCCGACGGCACCGGGGCGGAACGTGCTCCCCTACTTGCCGCCGCCGGCTACGATTACCTAGAACTGTCGCTCGCCCATATCATGGCCCTAAAGGCCGACGAAAGAATGCGCGTACTCGCGCCCGCGTTGGAATCGGGCCTGCCCTGCGAGGCCTGCAATAACTTTTTCCCTCCCGGGCTGCGCCTCACGGGGCCGGATGCGGTACCGGGCGCGGCCCTTGCCTACGCCGCGGAGGCCTTCGCGCTGGCCCGCTCTCTGGGAGTGCGCGTGGTCGTGTTCGGCAGCGGCAAGGCCCGCAATCCGCCAGAAGGCTTCCCGCGCGAGCGTGCCTGGGATCAGCTCGTCGCGCTGGCGCGCGACCTTGCCCCGCTGGCCGCCGAGTACGGCCTCTGTATAGCCATGGAAGCCCTCAACCGCGGCGAAAGCGACATACTCTGCTCGTTTTCCGAGCTCATACGCTTCGTGCGCGAAGTTGACCGGCCGGGCATACGCGCCCTCATGGACGCCTACCACCTGTGCATGGAGAAGGAATCCGCCGAGGTTATACTCCAGGGCGGCGGCCTGCTCGCGCATACGCACGTTGCCAGGATGGCGGGGCGCAGCTGGCCGCTCCTGCCCAGCCCGGATCTGCGGGCCGTATTCGCCGCGCTCTCTGCCATAGGCTACGACGCCACCATGAGCGTCGAGGGTTATTCGGACAGGCTTGATTCGGACTGCAGGCGAACCCTGGCCATGCTCAGGGCCCTTGCCCGCGAAAGCCATGGACGGGCAGGCGGGGCTTGAGCCGCACCCGCATCGCAAGGTAGGAAGGGCGGCTAGGCGGGCTTAACGCCATCGGCGCTTCGCGAGCCGCGAAAGCCGCGTTAGCCGCGAAAGCCGCGTTAGCCGCGTTAGCCTCGATAGCCGCGATAGCCGCGAGCGCGGCGCGTTCCTAGACAGAAGCGCCCATACGCTATATAAAGAGCAATGCCCATACGAGCCGTTGGTTTCGACATCGATGGAACCGTGTATCCATCCACCGCCCTCTATATACGCATGCTGCCCAGGGCCATAGCGTCTTTCAAGCTCATGCGGGCCTTCAGCGCGGTTCGCAAGGAATTGCGGCTCCTCAACCCCAGCCTGCCCTATCAAAAAGCGCCACCCGAGTCCCTGGATAGCTTTCACCGCTTCCAGGCCGGCCTGGTAGCCAAGAGGCTCGGCGGAGACCCCGAAGCCAGCTACGAAGCCATTAAGCGCATTTTTTACCATGAATCCTTCGAGCCCTTCGATCGCATAGCGCTGTTTCCCGGCGTGCGGGAATGCCTAGCCGAGCTGCGCGCTGCCGGGCTCAAGCTCGGCGCCCTGTCTGACTTTCCCTGCGAGAGGAAGATATCCCTCATGGGGCTCAGCGACGCCTTCGACCTGTCCATGACGAGCGAGGAGACCGGCCTCGTTAAGCCGGATCGCGCCTCCTTCGACCGCTTGGCCAGGAGCCTCGGCGTGGCTAACGAGGATATGCTCTACGTGGGCAATTCCGAGGCTTACGACGTGCGCGGAGCAGCCGCGGCCGGCATGAAGACCGCCCTCATAGCCAAGCGCGCCAAGGACAGGGCGGCCAGCCGCGCGGATTTTTGCTTCAGCGATTTCTCGGAGCTTACGGCCTACGTGCTCCGTATCCGAAACCAGTAAAAGGAGCTCGCATGAACTACCAGGAAACGCTCGCGCAGGCTAAGCTCGACATAGGGCCGCTGTGCACGGTATGCCCCGAATGCAACGGCGTAGCCTGCAAAGGCAGGATACCGGGGCCGGGCGGCAAGGGCAGCGGCTTAGGCTTCATCCGGAATTACCAAGCCTTAAGGAATATACGGCTCACCATGGATACGGTATACGCCCCTAAAGGCGTTAATACGGCCTTTTCGCTCTTCGGCAAAGCCTTCAAGCTGCCCGTATTCGCCGCCCCCGTAGGCGCGGTGGCCCTCCACTACAGCCCCAAGCACGACGATTTAAGCTATTCGCGGGCAGTGCTCGAAGGCTGCCTGGCCGCCGGCAGCGCTGGTTTCACCGGCGACGGCGTCAAGGACGAGGTATACGCGGGCACGATGGAGGCCATACGCGGCATAGGCGGCATGGGGGTGCCTACGATCAAACCCTGGAACCTCAAAGAGGTGATCGTCAAGGCCAAGATGGCCCGGGACGCCGGTGCCTTCGCCTTCGCCATGGACATAGACGCGGCGGGCCTTATCGTGCTGGCCATGCAGGGCAAGCCGGTAGCGCCCATGCCCGTAGAGACTATAGCGGAGATAGCTTCGTCGGTGGATATACCCTTTATCCTTAAAGGCGTCATGTCGGCGGAAGGCGCTCGCAAGGCGCTCGCTGCGGGAGCCAAAGGCATAGTCGTTTCCAACCACGGAGGCAGGGTGCTCGACGAGACGCCCTCCACGATAGAGGTCCTGCCTTCCATCGTGGCCGCCGTAGGCGGCAAGATGACCATACTGATAGACGGCGGTTTCAGGACCGGCCTCGACGTGTTCAAGGCTCTCGCCTTAGGCGCCCAGGGCGTGCTTATAGGACGGCCCATAGCCTACATGGTATACGGCGGCGGCGCAGAGGGCGTGCGGCTCTACCTGGAAAAAATCCAGGCCGAACTTAGCGAAGCCATGCTCATGACCGGGGCGGGCAGCTTAGCCGACATAGACGCCGGCAAGGTGAGCTGGGCCTAGCGAGCCAACCTGTAGATACCGCCCTAGGAACCGGACGCATCGGCGTCCGGTTTTTCTTTTCAATACTGACGAATCATGGTAGCATAGCGCCATGTATACGTATACACGCCATGATAAGCAAGGATTCAAGCAGCTTCAGCGCCCTTTGCCTCCGAGAGCGCTTTCGTCAGGGCCGAGCCGGATTGCTCCGTTCCTCATAGCGGCGCTGCTCGCCATACTCGGCGCCTGTGCCAAAGAAGCGCCTAATCAGTATAAAGGCTATGCGCTCGACTGGCAGGACGAATTTAACGGCAAGGCAATAAAAAACGAGTATTGGCGCCATGCCGTGGGCGGCGGGGGCTACGGAAATAATGAAATGCAGTACTACACGAACGCGGAGGCCAACTCCCGCGTGGAGAAAGGCCTTCTGATCATCGAGGCGCGACGGGAGAAAAAGGCCGGCTGGCCTTATACGAGCGCCAAGCTGCAAAGCCTCCAACGCAAGAGCATGCTCTATGGCCGCGTAGAGCTGCGGGCAAAACTGCCACGGGGCAAAGGCAGCTGGCCGGCCATTTGGATGCTGCCGGAAGACAGCGCGGGCTATGGCGTTGGATGGCCGGATTCAGGCGAGATAGACCTCATGGAGCATGTAGGCTATGAGCAAGGCGCCGTGCATTTTACCGTACACACCGCGGCCTATAACCACAAGCTCGGGACGCAGCGCGGCGCGAGCCTTAGCATACCCGACGCGGCAGAAACCTTTCACGTATACGGCATGGAATGGACGCCTAGCTTCATACGCTTCTACGTGGACGGCCAAACCGTCTTTCAACACGATAATCCGGGCACGGGCTGGCAAGCCTGGCCCTTCGACAAGCCCTTCTACCTGATCCTCAACATAGCCTGCGGCGGCGATTGGGGCGGGCGCGAGGGCATAGACAACGAAAGCCTTCCGTGGCGCATGGAAGTTGATTGGGTGCGGGTATACCGCTACCTGGGAGATTAAACGCCAATAAAAGGCGAGCTGGGGCCTTCTCGCCGCCGGCCGCGCGCCCCCGGGCCGCTCCTTACCAGGATAAGCCGTAACCGAAGGGGAAAAGCACGCCGGGGCCTGGTACCTTGGCGTTAATCGGGATGCTCGCCACCTCGTCGAACCAGGTAAAAGCGAGCTTCCCCGTCGGCTTGTACGCGCCGAACAGGATATCGCTAAGGCCCGCCGCCTCGCTGCCTGGCAGCCATGCGGCGATGAAGGCGTCGCTATTTCCGAGCTCTTCCCCGATGGTTAGCGGCCTGCCCGACATGAGTATGGTAAGCACGCGTATGCCGCGCGCCTTGAGGGCGCGTATATCCTCGCCGGCAGCCTGCGGGAAGACGAGATATTGCCTGTCCCCCTGCATTTCCGCGTAGGGTTCCTCTGCCGCCACTACTATGGCCAGGTCCGCGTCCTTGATACCATCCGCATTCGTCGCGTACGCGAGGCTGGCCTTGGGTCCCAGCTCGGCCTGGATCGCCTGGACTATGGTCGTGCCGCGCGTTATCGAGCCGCGGGAGCCCTGCCAGCCTATCGTCCAGCCGCCGCATTGCGAGCCTATGTCGTCCGCGGCGGATCCTACGAGGGCTATGCGCAGGCCCTGGCGAGGCAAGGGCAGAATTCCGTCGTTCTTAAGCACGACGATGGAGCGCCGCACTGCTTCCCGCGCAGCCGCTCGGTGCTCGTCGCTGCCTACCGTGGCCAGGAGCCCGCGGTCCGTCAGCGGCCGCTCGAAAAGGCCAAGCGCGAATTTAGCGCGCAGTATGCGGAGCACCGCGTCGTCTATACGCGCCATGGCTATGGCGCCTGATTGCAGCTGCGCGCGCAGATCGGCCAGGAATTCGCGCCAGGTATCGGGTACCATGACCATGTCGATGCCCGCGTTGATGCCCAGCGCTATCTGCTCAGCGTGGTTGCCCGGCAATTGCTTTAGGCCGGCCCAATCGGACACCACGAAACCCTTGAAGCCCAGCTCGCCTTTCAATACCTCGGTGATAAGATAGCCATGCTGATGCAGCTTTACGCCGTTCCAGCTGGAGAAGGATATCATCACGCTGCCCACGCCCGCGGCCACCGCCGCCTCATAGGGAGGCAGATAACGGGCGCGAAGCTCGTCCTCGCTCATGGATGCGTCGCCTTGGTCCACGCCGCCCGTGGTTGCGCCGTCCGCAAGGTAGTGCTTCGCCGTGGCCAGTATAGCGCTGGGAAACGCGAGCCCTTCCTGGCCTGCGCCGCCTTGGAAGCCGCGGATGGCCGCTGCCCCGA
>JBGSKZ010000662.1:0-2309 GCA_041741035.1 Treponematales bacterium | reverse complement strand
TAGCCTATGAGCATCTTGAAGGTGTCGGTAACGCTTTCGTTCTTGGCGAAGGATGAGCTGGCGGCGTCGAACATGTTCACCCGCGTACGGTGGAACTCCGCGGCGTTGCGGAAGGATTCCCTGGTGCGGGTGCTGTTTTCGAGGAACACGAGGTAGCTTGAGTAGTCCCGGTCGCCTATCCTGAAGGCGTCCATATCCTTGCCAGAGAGGAGGCCTTCCTTCAGCTCGCGCGCCTTGCGGTACAGGTAGCGTTGCTCGTCCAGGGACAGGTCCGCCACGACGCTTATCGACCTGCCTTTGAAAGGCCCATTCCGTACGCTCATTTCGTCCTCCTTTTAAGCGATCCTAGTTCCCCAAAAAAAAGGCGGATAGCCGTAATGGCCATCCGCCTTGGTAACTAACGCTTGACCTCCGCGACGGTGGTCAGCGCCTCCCGATCTAGGATCAGGAAGCCTGAGTCCGGCTTCTGCGCCACGAGCTTACCGTCGTGTTCCGTAAGGAAGGTGTAGCGGCTCACCGGAGCCGAGCTTGCCTTGAGCTCGAGGGTGGCGGGGTCGAAGCGGCCTATGGCCCAGCCGGAGCCTTTCTTGGTAACGGCATAGAGAGACGCGCCGAATTTCCAGAGCTGGCTATCCGCGAAGATATCGTCGGCGCCCTGTATCACCTTGGCGTAGTCGGCCTTCTCTACCCGTACGAGGCGCACGGCGCCGCCCGAGCCGGTGGCCTGGCCGGCCACGGCCGCGTAAGCGCCGCCCAAGTCGACCACGGTGGCGACGCGTATGGTGTTAAGCTCGCTCTTGCGCAGGGTATCGCCGGTCTTTATGTCGACCAGCACGATGCGCGCCAGGGGCTGATTGGGGTCCATAAGCTCGAAGAGCACGAGGCCCGCTGCCTCGCGCTGGGCGGCGGTCTGAACTTCTCCGGCTATGGCCTCTTTCTGATCCTGGGCTATGGCCTGCCTGTCCGCGGCGATTTCCTCTTCCTTAGCGGCCACGCTTTCCTCGCGCTGGGCCAGCTCTTCCTTCTGAGCCTCTATCGCCGCTTCCTTTTGAGCTATGGCGGCTTCCTCCGCCTTAGCCTCTTCGCTTGTGACGAGGCTGGCTTCCTGTCCGGGTCCCTTCTCGGCCTGTTCGCCTTGGGCGTCGCCGGCCTGTTCGGCCGCTTTCTGGGCTTCTAGGCTGGCCTTCTCGTCGGCGAGCGCCTGTTCCTGGGCGGCTATGCGCTGGCGCTCGGCCTCAATGGCGGCCTTCTCCTGCTCCACGTCCCGCTCTTTGATATCCACCACGTCGCGGCGCTCTTCTATGGCGGCCTGGGCGTCTTCTTTCTTAAGGGATTCCACGGTGGGCTTATCGGTGATGGGCGTGCTGTCCACGGAGCCTATGACGCCGGGCGCGGCGCGCGAAGTGAGCGGTATGACGATGCGGGAGCGGCCGGCCCACTCGTCCCAGCGCAGGGCCAGGCCGGCGTTCGTAGCGCCCAGCTCGCGGGTGACCACGGGTTTATATTTGGCGCCGAAGTAGGCTAAGTCGCCGCGGTATACGGCGTTGTATATGGTGATAAAAACGGCCAGGGTGTCGGCGTCGGCCGCCGAATAGGCATAGGCGCCTTCGAGGTAGCCGGCTATGATGCGGCGCAGGTTGCGTATGTGGTCTACGCGGGCCCCTTCGCCCAGTATCAGTATATCCGCGTCCAGGCCCGCGGGCACGGTGGGGTCGACGGCGTGTATCACATAGTAGCGGCCCAGCTCGCCGCCGCGCTTGGCTCCGGCCCGCACGGCCAGGCCCAGGTTCCGGCCTATGGCGCGTATATCCTCGGCGCTGTCTATGCGGGCGTAGGGGCCTACGTAATTGATAAACTCGATGGTGCGGCCGGCCACGGACTCCAATTCGCCTTCATCGACGTTCTGGGCGAAGGACGGAAGCGCGATACTGAGCGCGAGCAGGGCAAGGACGATTCTTTTTCCCATGTCGTTTTCCTTCCATGACCATTTTCATCATCGGGGCGCGGAGATACGCCGTAAAGCGGCCTCCGCCCGGCGGCGCAAATCTCCCGAATAGGAGGCTCCGCCGGCTATACGCAACAACGCGAGCGCGCCCGATGGATTATCCAGGCCTCCGCCCGCCCTATACAAGGCTTCTATAGCTTCTATCAGCGCCCTGCCCGTCCTGGCGTCCAGGCGCCCCTTGGCCGCCTCCGCGGCGAAGGCGTCCAAGGCCTTTCCCTCCGGATCAAGCCCTATGGCCGCGACGGCTGAAGCGGCGGCCGCCTGCACGGCGGGATCGGCCTCGCGCGCTATGACCTCGGCCAGG